>JBGOTY010000069.1:0-12443 GCA_041476745.1 Verrucomicrobiia bacterium
CAGTTCGAAGTGCGAGATCGCCTCTCTTGGGTCACGCTGTTGAAATACAACCCCAAGGCCGTTGTGCGCCACCCATGCCTTGGGATTTCTTTCAAGCGCGACGGTCCACAGCGCCTCCGGATCCTTGTAGATGTGGTTTTGGCGCCAAGTTAGTGAAGCCAACAGAACAACAACCACGGCGGCAGCGATTTGGATCATCCCACGGATCGCGCCCTGGCAAGCGCGGCACATTCGTGCTCCTGCGGCGACGATGGGGGCGGTGACTCCAATCAATGAAAAATAGAGGAAGCGGTCTGCCACTGGTGACACCGCCAGATACGACATGTTGATAACTCCCAACACGGGAAACAGCATTGCGAGGAAATAACCACTGGCGAACAGAAGCGGTCTACCCCAACCTAGGCGGTATCGCCAAAACATCCCGAGACATCCGAGCACGATCAGACTCGGCAGGTAGGCGAGGGGTGAGGACATGTCGACTCTCCACTGGGGATAAATCGTCATGAGATGAACCGGCACCAGCGCCTTCCACAGATAGAACCAGCACGCCCATCCCGCACCGGCCACGCGCAAGGCGAGATTCCTGTGGAGAATTTCCTGCGCCATCACTTCCCGGGACTGGAACCAAACGGTGACGAATCCCGTCGCCACTGAAAGCGCAAAAAACGGGAGCAGTCGCAGCAGGTCGGTGCGGTCAACCCTCCCTCTTCTCCACCACGCACAGAGCAGCAGCACGACCGGCAGGGGGACCACCGAAGCCTTGCTCAACAGAGCCAGCGCAAACGTTCCCACCGCCAGCCAGTACCAGCGCCGGCGGCTTGTGTCCTCAGATTTCAGATACCACAGGAGCGTCAACGTATAGAGGAACATCGAGAGCGTATTCTTCCGTTCGGCAATCCATGCCACCGACTCCGCGTTGACGGGATGCAAGGCAAACACTGCGGCGGCCAGCCAAGCAGCCGGAATCTTGAGCCTCGCCAATACACGCCACCAGAGCACCGCGCTCAGTGCGTGCAGGATCACGTTGACCACATGATAGCCGAGCGGGTTCTTTCCCCACAGGCGCCACTCCAGCCACCATGTCGTTGAGGTCAACGGCCAGTAATCCGTGGGCTGCGTAGTGCACCAGAATCGATACAAGCCGTCGGACGCCTTAATCAAGTGATTGTCCACCACTAGATCATCATCGTCCCAGACAAACCCGCACCGCAGGGCGGGGATATACGCCACAAGCGTCAGCAGGATGATGAGAGTGGCGGCTGCACCCCATGATCTCCACACGTTCTTCATCAAGTTCCCAACCAATTACCCAACGGCGCATCTTGAACCAGGGTCCGGAGTTTGTCTATGCCCGGCGCAAGGAGGTCAAGCTCACCCGGCCAAATGACTCGTCTATCGCTGCGGCGGGCTGAATGACAAGGTGCCGGAATCGTGCACACAGTGGGTGGCGCGCCGACGTTGATCGGTTTTTCGGCGGGCGACGAACCGGAAGAACTCAAAGTTGGCACGACTCAACACCCGGCGGCACGACGGGGCGGAAGCAGTCGCGGCATCCTGAAATGAATATTCCACACCGGCCTTCGGGCCGGTGTGGAATATCCGGGCTGAACCCCAAGCCGTTGCTTCCGTCAACGCGAACGGAGGCTGCGTTTCAATACCCCAATCAAAAGCAGACCGCCCGCGCCCAGCAAGGCGAAAGTGGACGGCTCCGGAATGACCGACAACTGGATGCCATCAACCAGATAGTCCATGCCGGAGACGGCGCTTGCGCCGCCGGTCACGAGCCCCAAGCGGCCCAGAGTGCCGCTGCTGTAAAAGCCGGCGCTTTGGAACCCATAATCACCGTTGACGGTAGTGTTTGTGGAGGGTTGCAGCAAGATACCGTCGACATAAACGGCGAAGGAATGGGGGTCCAGAATACGCGCGACGCTATCGGGTCCTGTGTAGCCGAACGTAGCGCCCCCTGTCGTGCCCGCGTAGGCGAAGATGTCCAGTGTATGGGTGTTGAACGTCGTGCCGCCTTCTCCGAAGCTATTGCTCCCGCTCACAGCGGCTGAGACAAATGCGCCACCCCCGGTCTGCGTCCCAATGTCGAGTCGGTAGCTGCCGTCGTTGAACAGGCGAATGTCCGCCGCGCGGTTGGCAGACGTCGATTGGCTCAGCCCGTTCGAGCCCAAGGTCACGTACAAGCCTTGTGTGCTGGTGGTGGGTGTAATATTTGCGTTGCGTGTGAAACTCAATGAGAGGTGGAGGCTGCTGTTCAGGGGCGCGAAGTCCTCCTCCAGCCGGGCTTGAGAGGCTGTCGAATTATCCAACATATTCACCGCGTTGTTGCCCGAAACATTAGTGACAATTGCGCCGAGGGTTCCCAGTGTCGGGCTGGCAGGGCTCACCGAGGTCCAGCCGGACGGGCTGAGACCGGGCGTATCCCCGGTAAAGTCATCGGAGAATATGACTTGCGCTTCGCTTGAGCAAGCGACCAGACATGCGACGGCGATGAGTGAGATGTGGAGTTTCATGGCTTAATCCTTGTTGTTCGTTAGTGATGAAGGTGATTTCTTACCGCTTGTTGGTGATTTGTTAATGTTTTCCTCTTCACAGTGTCCGAAACGAAGGGAATAGCTCCGCGGAAAGTCACGCCGTTGCCTAGTGATCCCTCGCTCCGGCTTGTAGTAGCGGAAAGTTTCTCGCCCTTCATTCTCCCTCACCGTCTGCGTCCTTGAGCTAACTCGCATTGGCTCTGGGACTGCCCTTATAATTATTAAATTTCCCGACAAAATGCAAGAACTATTCTCAGAACCTACCCAAATGCCTGGTGCACATTATCTTGCGTACAGGCAGAAAGATGGCGTATTTCGGCTTGGCTTCACCAAAATTGAGAAAGAGATGCGCCCATGCCAAAGACATGTCCAACGATCACAGTCGCTGAATGGTCAGGCCGCCATCGACCAGGATGACCTGGCCGGTGGAATAGGGAAGATCACCACGCGCCAACGATGCAACGGCCCTGCCCACATCTTCGGGAGTGCCCCAACGACGCTGGATTGTTAATCCTTCGCCAAGCAATTTGTCGTACTTCTCTTTGACGCCAGTGGTCATATCGGTTTTGATGATCCCGGGGCGGACTTCGTAGACGGGAATATTGAACTCACCGAGCCGCGCCGCCCAGAGCTGCGTTGCCATCGCCACACCCGCCTTGGAAATGCAGTATTCACCACGGTTTACGGACGCGACCGTCGCGGAGATCGACGACACATTGACAACGCACCCGGCGAAGGTCGCATCCCCCTTCTTCTGTTCGATCATCCACCTCGCGACAGCCTGCGTGAGAAAATACGGGCCCTGCAAATTCGTGCGAAGCACATGCTCGAAGCTTTCTTCGGTCGCTTCCAGGATATCGCGGCGTTCCTTCGGCGCGATCCCGGCGTTGTTGACCAACACCTCCAATCGGCCGAAGCGTTGGCGAACGGCCGCCAGCATTTCGTCGCGCGCGTCACGCCGGGCCACATCGCACCTGCAGTACAGCACTTCGGCGCTCATCGAGTGTAGCGTTTTCAATGCATCGGCCACCGCGCTTTCGTCACGAAGCCCGCAAACAGCCAGGTTGAAACCTTCCCGCGCCAGAGCTTGTGCGACGGCAAACCCGATGCCGCGCGTGCCGCCCGTTATCAGAGCCACTCGTTTCATGGTTTGGATGGATTCTTGATCTGTTTCAGCAGTGCCGCCTCCGGCCTGCGCTTGTAATAGTCATCCAGCGGATAACATCCCGATGGCAATCCGTTGCGCGGCGCGGTCGTACAATCACTGAAGGTACGACAAATCAGCCGGTGGTCGAGTGCGCCCTTCTCCACCGCATCTGCCAACATCCGAGGATAGCTCAGCACCACTCGCCCGATGCCCACACTGTCCACATGCCCGTGCCGCAAATAATACTGAGCAACGTGCGGAAGGTACTCCTGCAAATAGGTATAGGCCGTGCCAACGATGAGCAGGTTCGGAAACTTCGCCTTGAGTTTCTTCGCGACGTTGATCTGTCGCGCGCAGCCAACGAGTGGATCTTCCGGTGGCTGATAGCCGTCGGAAGGCGGATACGCCGCAGGCCGTTGAATGTGCGGATTGTAATACGGACTGCCCGCCGAAAGATTGATCAAGGTAATCCCCAACTTTTCGCAAATGCGAAGGAACTCGGCGGGTTCTGTGAGGTCGTACTCCAACGGATTATTCGGGTTCACTCCAAAGCCGTAACGGTACGGCAGGCAGTGCGAGAAATCCTCAGCAATGCCGGGCCCGGGTTTCCCGGGTTTGCTGAGCACAGGATCGGGTTTGAATGGTACGAGATCGAAAATACTGGCTCTTACGCCAATTCCGAGTTTCGGCACGACCGCGCGGATCGCCGCTGTAATCTCGCGCAACGGCCGCGTGCGGTTCTCAAGCGAGCCGCCATATTCGCCGCGCCGCGTGTGGGCGCTGAGGAATTCATGCAGCAGATACCCGTGACAATGTTTGATATCCACAAAATCGGCGCCGACATCCGACGCGATTCGCGCGGCCGTTGCATAGTCATCGATCAACCGCTTCACTTCGTCATCGGTAAAGACCTGCGCGTCACTGGTAACGCCAAACTTTTTGTCGAGAATCGGATGTCGGTACGCCACGCGCGGCTCGGTCCGTTGTTTGTCAGTCGGACGACAGAACCGTCCAGAGTGCGTGAGCTGAAATCCGATAACAAGGTCGTCAGTGCGGCCAAAACCCTCGTGGTGTGCCGCCAACAGCGTTTCGCGCAACAACGCCAGGCCCTCCTTGTTCGTCTCATTAATGATGAGCTGATTCGGGTTCGCGCGGCCCTCGGGACGCACCGCCATCGCTTCGCCGCCCCAAATGAGTTTCGCACCGCTCGCGCCAAAATTCCGCCAGCGGCGAATCATCGGCTCGGTCACGCCCCCGGTCGTCGTGCCGTCCCAGCCTTCCATCGGCTGGACGCACCAACTATTGCCCACGATGCGATCATTCCACTTCAGCGGCTTCGCCAGCGGCGATGCCCTGCCCCGGACGATCGAGTCTTCGATCTGCAGGTCAATTCCGAGGCTGTCGATGTAGTCACGAAACGACTGAACTGTTCGCAGGCCGGGAATGCGCGTGATCCCGACGGTCTTCATATGAAAAACTTCAAATAGGGTTTCCGCTGGGCAATCCGTTGCACGTAGAGCGCAACCTCGCGGGCGTGGTAGTCACCCCACATACTGGACTCGCCGCACGGCACCCTGCGCCCGCGCGGTATATAGTCCCAACCATTTGGACGATGGTAAACGCTGTGGAGAATCAGACCCTGGTGCTTCGTATCCGTGCTCAGATACGGTTCGTCGAACAACGTGTTCAGAATGCTCAGCCCGGCCTGCCAGTACCGTTTGCCGTTCTTGCCAAGGTAATGGCCGAATCTTACCAGCCCTTGCGCGGCGATCGCGGCGGCAGAACTATCTACCGGCTCGAACTCATTGAACGGCTCCGCAGGTCGGTCGAGATAATCACCCAAATTGTGCAGCGACGGGGCCCCCGTATCCCAATACGGGATACCATCTGTCGGCGTGTTCTTAATGTAGAAATCACAGGTGGCACGCGCGGCCTTCTCGAACAATGCGCGATGGCGCGTATCGTCAATGGCACGGAGAAACTCCAATTGCTCGGCAAACCCACACATCGCCCAGGCCAGCCCGCGTGTCCAGGTCGTGAATGGCGAAAAGCCCTGCTGCGAATTCGCGCAACGGAAATTTCCATCGTTGACGTTGAAGATCGCCTCGTGCGCAACACGACCGCGCACATCGAATGCATCGCGTCCTTTCCCGTAATAAACGGAGTACATCGCGGTCGCTCGTGCGTGGTCGAGCAAGCGTTCCAACAACGAGATCCTTTCGTCATTCTCGCCCATCAGGACCTGGCCGAGTTGATGCGCCAGGGCAAGAACGCGAAGGGAACGAACCGTATCAACGAACAACGAGTGCGGACCGTTAAACGAATAAATGTATCCGCCATCACGAGTTTTCGTCCAGCGATGAGCCTGGATTGCGCCCGAACATTTCAACGCAAGTTCGTAGAAATTACGGCCCCCGTCGCTTTCGCCGATGCGACCTTCGTTCAGCAACCTCAACAAATTGCCATACGTGCTGAAATTGTTAAACCCATGATCGTGCACGCCGGTATGCGTGACGTGCCCGGCCATGAATCGTACCGTCTGGTCACGTCCGATTCGCAGGAATCGTTCCTCGCCGGTGGCGTCGAATTGCAGAATTGCCGAGCCATACTGGAACCCCTGTGTCCACTCCGTCCACCCGCGCGCGGTGTATTGACCGCGCACCGTGAACACCGGAGATCCCTTCGTGACGTCACAACGTTTTTCAATCGCGGCAATTTTCCCCGCGGACACCTGCCAGAGGCGATCGAGTTTCTTCCTCAAATGAGAAGGTTGCAGGTTGTGGTCAATCTGGAGCATGGCTAAAAGCGTTTCCCTTTCCGCAGGTGCAGAATCAAGATTTGGGAGTTCTCCAGGGCTTCATAGGCGTGGTGAAGAATCGCGTCGAACTGGATCGCCTCGCCCATCTTGAGTTCGTATTGCTCGTGCGGCAAGGTAATCGATAACCTACCTGCCAGCACCCAACACACCTCGTAGTCGTCGCGATGAATCTCCGGGCGCGACACTTTCGCCCCCTTCGGGGCGGCCCCAAAAAGGGCGCGCACGTTGCCGTACTGGATCTCGCGAAACACAAATTGACCGCCCACATGCGAAGCCTCGGTGGCTCGCTGCGCGGTGCGCGCTTCCGCCAGGGCCAACATCTCCGTAGCGTTCATGCCGAACACGCGGCTTAACCGGAACAAGGTTTCAAGTTCCGCGCTGGTCTGGTTGCGTTCCAGCTTGGAGATAACCGCTGGGGAAATACCGGAGCGTGTGGATACGTCCTGAATCGTCAATTCATCTCGCCTGCGCAAATCGCGCAAGAACGAGAAGTCATAAGTCTGCGGTTTGCTTTGCTTGCCCACCGGGCATTTCCTTAACAATAAGAATATAGTAATAATAGATTGTTTACGAAATGTCATCAAGCACAAACTCGTTCCATCATCGCTTATCGCCACCCCCCCCCCGGGCCCCCCGGCCCTTGAAGGGCCAATTGCTTCCCTAAAATCGGCGTATACGCACAATGCGGACGGATGTAGTGGCTGTTGGGGAGATTTCAACAGAGTAACATTTCGTAAACTCTGTCAGGGCAAGACGTTAAGTGATTCCAGCTAGGAATGCGACATGCTCCCCTTATGCGAACGACATATGCAACAGACATCTGGGAGACAAGAATGCAAACAATCGCGAATTCCAACTACACCGTTCTGGTTGTAGACGACGACGAAGATTTTAACAACACGTTACGAAACTCACTGTCAGACGTTGGATTCAACGTTCTTACCAGCAACACTGGTTTAAAAGGGTTGGACACGATTCGATTTTGGAGCAAACCCGTGGACGTGGTCTTGCTCGACTACAGCATGCCGACGCTCGACGGTACCCAGACGCTGGAACACTTGAAAAATCAATTTCCAAAAGTAAAAACGATCGGAGTAACGGGGTTAAACGCTTCACAGCTTCCCGATGCCTACCGCAACGGGGTGGAACAACTGCTTTTTAAACCGATCAAGATTTCCGATCTGGTGACTGCCATTCACTCTGTGCTTGGCATACCAGTCAACACCAAAACGGCCAGAGGCAAGACATATTGGCTGAGGTTCAGTTTGTTGTACCTTCTCTTCGTCATTTGCAGCTACGGGTTCCTCAGTATACTCGGCCGAATGGTAAACGAGATGTTGTCTTCGAAGTGATGTAAAGGCGGTCGTAAAGTGCTGCATCCTCTAATCGGTCGGAAATCTGCTTAAATCTACCGTCTGCAATGTCGTGGTACTGCCAAGTGCTCTGATGGCTGTGTTGATGCCGGATACCTGACCTGCAAATGACGACCCACCACCCCTTGTCGATCCACCCGATGCCCATGTTCCCATAGCCACAAGTCGACCGTTGATGATCGTCATGTACGGTGCGCCGCTATCACCGCTTACCACGCCACCATGAACCGTTCCCCAATACGCGTTGAACGGGGTCGTCGTAGATGCCTGGTGGACGAGGATGGAGGTATTATCTGCCAGGGTAGCAACGCCAATGTATAGGTCCCTAAATTGATCTGTCCACAACACCGGTATCCCGATGTTGTGAGCGAACGCGCCAGGGGCAAACACCAATGCCGGAGTAATGGTTGACGGCACTTCTTTGGTGAGTCTTACGACCTCGATATCAGTGCCCGTGACATGCTCGTGGCCAGACACAGTCCTTGCCACCGTTTGGTTGTTGTTGTCTACAAAATAAACAGTCTGTGGGGTATAGCCAGAACCCGCCCAGGGGTGATGGGCTTGAAGCAATATGTCGGGAGTTACAAGGATGCCGTGAAACCTCGCCCCCCCATAAGGATTGCTTCCTGTGGGAGGCGGACTGTCCCAATTGTCCCACACCGGGATCGCAGTCAAATCTATTCCTGTGCCACCGATCGTGTTTCCGACAAATGTGGACGCACGATTTCTCGTATAGATATGAGACGTATCATCTGTCGCGCTGTAGATGTTGAATGTCGGGCCGGGAGTGTTGGTCACCTGTAGAAAAGTATTCAGAATGCCTTGGATCAGCACTGGAGTTTGATTCGTCCTGGACTCCTGCGAGTATCCAATGGACTGCGTGACCATGAGCAGAAGCATTACAAGTGATGATCGTTTCATACTTTTTGTT
The DNA here is from genome assembly GCA_041476745.1 of Verrucomicrobiia bacterium. Taxonomy (GTDB): domain Bacteria; phylum Verrucomicrobiota; class Verrucomicrobiia; order Palsa-1439; family Palsa-1439; genus Palsa-1439. The sequence goes on from JBGOTY010000069.1 coordinate 8,810, forward strand.
TTATTCGGTTTGGGTGTTAGGCGGTGTCATTGGTAATCTTCATCTCCTGTCCCCATCCATCTTGACTGGTCGGCGTATGCTCAACATTGCAACTCCGGTGGAGAACCAACTTCACCGCGTCTGCCTTACTCGTTTTCCCTTTCGCGTCTTATGGTTAGCCGAGGCCATTATGAAGCTCTCGACGACGGTTTCTGTTGCTTCAACAGCAAGGTTTGGGAGTCATACGCTATCTGACGTGCATTTATTAGTGGTCGCTTCTGAGCAAACTCATGAGCTCCGCTTGGTTCTCTACGCCTCCGCAACCTTCGGGTCAATTAACAAACGATGAAATAGCCAAAAAGAAGGGGACAGATTTTGTCCCTTCTCTTCAACATCACACCATCAACCTCCACCTGCCCCTGCTCAGGCCGCTGATTGGACCTCCTTTCCAATTCTTTCGCGAGTCGGTCAGACGTAGAGGTGCGACACGATTGAGGGAACCACGACACTTCGGCCCCAGTGAAGGATTGTTTTCGGGGGTGTGACTACTCAGGCAAAAAGCACGGCAGGGCGTCACGCTTGGAAGCCGTTGCGGGTAGTGAAGCGGTCGGTAGTGTCATAGGAAGATTTCCCCACGCCAAGATAGGGTGAGCACCCCATTGTGCGCGGATGACGTGCCGCATAGGCTATGGAATTGGGAAAATTCATAGAAACGGTAGCTACTCGTGACGCCACCAAATGGGGACGCGCAACAGCAAGTCCACGCCGGGCTTGTCGGCTGGGGCGGGTTGCAGCTTGGCGACGGAAACGACGGAGTGGTTTCACGGTAGGTCAAGTCGCCCGATGCAGTCAGCACCCAGCGCGGCCCCGGAGAGCCGATGAAATAAGGCTTGCATTGGCGCGTGTGTTCTCTTAGCATCTTAACTCTCGGAGGAGCTGGTAACCACACCTTATGGGGAAAGCGCGAATTGTGAAAAAGTTGTCGAGAGTGCCGTGATTCTCTCTCCAACATATACTTAACTCGTACCGCTGCGTGATGGATCCTTGCGGCGGGAAAAGGGGTAAGGACGGACGGAAAATGAAAACGATTCTGTTGGTAGGTTTAGTTGGATGCGTTGGAATCAGCCTCTTGGTCGCACCGCAGGCTCGCGGAAGCGTGACTATCACCTTTGATGAATTTGGCCTGCAACCCCAGTTGTTTGTGAATAGCAATCCGTTGAGAGAACAATACGCTGGTCAAGGAGTTCATTTCGCCGGACCGACTTCCTTGAATGGAGGGGCTATTCTTGATCAGGGTAGCAGTTTCGGAGTGCCTGCCCTCAGCGGTCAGGACTTCTTAGCATTCAACTCTTTAGCCATAGCCACCATGTTGAACGGTGGTACACCTGTTGGGCCGGAAACGATCCAATTTGATTTTTCGGTCAGTTCGGTGTCGATATTCGCGGGTGACGGGCAGGGAGTTGGTTTCAATCTGACTGCCTACGATGCCTTTAACAACGTTGTGGGTGTCGATAATCAAGTCAACTCTCTCGGCTCCTATGTTCAGTTGGCTGTTGCAGGTTCAGGCATTACCAAGATCACGTTCGATCGAACCAGCGGCAACACGGCCTGGGTCGTTGACAATTTGACCTTTCAGGCTGTCCCCGAACCCGGCACCGTGACGCTGGTAGGCTTGGGCTTGGCGGGATTGCTGGCCATCAGTCGGCGCAAGAAGTAGCGCGGGCAGTTCCACTCCAAGAGAGCCGCCGGGCCAGGTGGTCGGGCGGTTTTTTTGTTTCCAGCCATTTTGGCCCGCATACAACCGGCAGGGCCTTGATAGACGATTATCGCCGCATCGCACGTTCCATCGCCACTGCATTGGTAATCACCACCCAGATAGAGGCAGCTTGGACGCAACTATTGTGATCTATGGCAGTGGGCATGCGTGTTAGTGATGGTGATTGTCTGCGGCGAATTACTCCCCGATAGAAAATTCCCCTAACAGGGCGGTACCGAGTTCAGCACCAGTGTCGTAACGGTGGTGAACACGAAGAACATCAGTGAATGCCCCTGCCAGTGTTGTCACTGGTGTTGTCACTTTTGTGACTATCGCTATAGAAATTGTGAATTTACCAGGAAAATGAAGTGGCGGCCCCAACGGGATTCGAACCCGTGTACCCAGATTGAGAATCTGATGTCCTAGGCCTCTAGACGATGGGGCCGCCGAGGTCGGAAAACAGAGGAGAGAATACCCGCGGCACGCGGAAAATCAAGCGCTTTGGCGCAGGCGCGTCAGCAACTTCTCGTGGATGCCGTCGAACTTGCCGTTGGAGAAGACCGCGACCACATCACGGTCGTGGAGATTCGGGACGAGGCGGTTGACGATCGTATCGGCATTGGGCGAATACTCGGCCATCTTGCCATGGCTGCGCAGTCGCGCGATAATCGCGTCGGGATTCAGGCGCTCGCTCTCGTTGAGTTCCTGGAGGCGATCCACGCGTGAGATGAACACGCCGTCGGCCAACGAGAGCGACTCGGTCAACTCGTGCTGGAAGACGTTGCGGCGCGTCGTGTTGCTGCGGGGCTCGAACAGCGCCCACAATCTCCGCTGCGGATACTTCTCACGGATGGCGCGAATCGTCTCGGCGATGGCGGTCGGGTGATGAGCAAAATCATCGAGCACCGTGACGCCTGCCACTTCGCCGCGCACTTCCATGCGCCGCTTGACACCCGTGAAGGTGGAGAACCCGCGCTGGATCTGCTCACGCGACAAGCCCAATTCCGCCGCGCACATCGCGACGGCCGCGGCGTTGCGTTGATTGTGTTCCCCCGCAAGCGGCACCACGAAATCACTGGCGTCCGCCTTCGTAAAAAAACGGAGGCGACATTGCGCCCCGGCGACGACTTCACGGACATTGGCGTCCTCCCCGTTGGCGATGATCAGCCCCCGGCGCGGCACAATCGCGACGAGTTGGCGAAACGCGCGCTTCACCGCCGCAAGGTCGGGAAAAATATCGGCGTGATCGAATTCGATGTTGTTGAGGATGACCGTGTCGGGCCGATAGTGAACGAACTTGCTGCGCTTGTCGAAGAACGCAGTATCGTATTCATCGCCTTCGACCAGGAAGTGTTTCCCCTGCCCCGTCCGCGCGCCGCATGCGAAATTATTTGGAAGGCCGCCGATCAGGAAACCCGGCGACAGGCCAGCCGATTCCATGACCCAGGCGAGCAGCGACGTCGCCGTTGTCTTGCCGTGGGTGCCCGCGATCACCACGGAATGTTTGCCACGAAGGAAGCGGTCGCGCACCAGTTCAGGCAGCGAACAAAAGTTGAGACGTTCATCCAGTGCCCGCTCGATTTCCGGGTTGCCGCGCTTCATCGCGTTGCCGATGACGATGAGATCCGGCTGGTGGTCGAGGTTCGATTCGCTGTGGCCGGGCATGATGCGGATGCCATGGGCTTCGAGGAAGGTGGACATCGGCGGATAGATATTCTCGTCGCTGCCGGTGACCGCAACGCCGAGTTCGCGGCACAGCGCGGCGACAGACGCCATCGCGGTGCCACAAACACCCACAAAATGGATGGTGTTGACCTCCTTCGCGAACATCACTAGGGTTCCCCGCGCGAGCTTGTAGCAGAAATGCCGAACTTAATCAATGTTTCTGATTTTGCCCTC
>JBGOTY010000070.1:0-12442 GCA_041476745.1 Verrucomicrobiia bacterium
CGGAATTTCCCGACTCGGAACCGCTCGGCGGCGGGAAAGCGGTTGCGGACTACTTGATTCGTGAGTGGCGCGAGCGGAATCCGTTTTCGCTTGCGGTGTTGAGTCCGAAATCGCTTGGCCTCGGTTACCAGGAAAAGGCGCGCCCGGCGGTCACGCCCTACCGTCTCGCTGAGCTGAGTGAACTCCAGTATGCACGGTTCTGCCGGGAGTTCGAGCGGGCGGCGACCACGGAGATCCTAAAGCGCGATCCGCGGCAATGTGTGGTCCTCTGCAACGATATCAGCGAAGGACCGGATTTCGCCGTGTTGGGTAAACGTGGTTATCGGATCGTGACGATCTTTCATGTGGATGTGGTCGGATATTTCACCCGGTTTTATTTGCGCGGGTTGATCCGCCCGGAAACGGCGGCGCGATTCCGCTGGTTCGGCGTCCTGCCGGACGTCTTGAAGCTGGTATTTGAGAAACAATATCAATGTGTGCGTCACAGCATACGGATTGTCGTTCCCTCGGCGCCGATGCGAGACGTGATCCTGCAGTGCTATCCCTGGTGCGCACCGGAGAAAATTGCGGTCATGCCGTGGGGAAACATTGCGGTGAATGATTCGGCGCGCTCGGCGATCAGGCCCTACCAGCTCCATGTTTCGGAAGACGAGATAGTCATTATCACACTCAGTCGGCTGTCACCGGAGAAGGGAATCGAGCGGTTGTTGGCCGCTCTTCCCCATCTGGATGCCCCGGACAAGAAGGTGCGGGTGTTCATCTGCGGCGGGCCGGCATATATGAAAGGACGCGCGTATGAACGGAAGCTGCGCCGACTCGCCGCACGGATCACGACCGCACGCGTGGAGTTCACCGGCCATGTTACCGGTGCGCAGAAAGCGGCGTTGCTGCGACGCGCGGACATCTTCGTCTCCCCCTCGAAGCACGAGAGCTACGGATTGACCATTGCGGAGGCCCTAGCGGCAGAGTGCAGGGTGGTTTCGCATCACCATTACGGCGCCGAAGGGGAAGTTGTGGATTGCTCCGATCCTAACGCGTTGGCAAATATCCTCACCAAGCTGATCGGGAACGGGCGGACTGCGAAGACCGGCAAGGCCGGGCGCGAATCGTCGGCAGCGGCTGAGAAAATGGCGGCGCTGCTGACCGCTATTGCGGAACTTCCGGCGGGACAATCGCCGCGGTGATCGCATCCAGCACCGCCTTCACCTTTTCCGGTGGCGCATCCTTGCCGGGTTCGATATGTCCCCAGCGCAGTTTGGGCAACGACCGCGACAATGAGTCCTTGCCCGACGCCCACAGTTCGACCCACGCCCGCGCCTGCTTCGCATTCTCGGCCGTCGCGATATCCACCCAACGTGCGCCCATCATCGTCGCCGCCATGTCATCCAGGTCGAAATAGTTGTTGGGGTCCTGGCGGTCAACTTCCTCCTTGATGATGGCCGCCGAGCGGCCGACGTCAAAGTAGCCCTCGAACGCCCCACCACCGATAAAATGCATCGCCTTGTCGTTCTGCCCCTGGAATTCCGGCGTCCCACCGCTTCGACACCACAACCATAGCCCCCCAAACATCGCACGAACTTGATCGTCCAGTCGCGTTTTGGGGTTGGCGTTAACGTTGGTGATGACCATCTGGCAGAGATCCTGAAATATATGCTCGAAATCCACATTCTTGGTCTGCAGTTTGGCGGCGCGCGCGGCGTACCTGGCGTCCTCCGTGACGATTGGCTTGGGAGGCGGATTCGTCTGTGCACTGGCCGTGAATGTGGTGAGGCAGACGAGTGCCAGATAGTAGAGCCAGGACTTGTGTTTTCGAAATCTCATTGTCGGTCAACCTATCAAACGAACCTTATGTCAGCAATGGCGATGCCGTTGCTGCTGGCGAGGGATTTAAGCCCGGTCCTGAACACTTCTTCGGAGAATCTGCTTGCAATTGGGATGTGCTAAATGCTACTAATTACTATTAGTAAAACGGTTTTTCAGTGACCTGAACCCCACGTCGGGATATTAATGAAGATCTTAAAGTGTCGCGCCGTAGTTTGGTTTGGTGTCACGCTGCAACTCACCTGCCTGTTTGCTTCGGCAAATACCAGCGTCCACACCAGTTGGCTATGGCATCTGCACCAACCCATCTACTGGCCAGACCAGTCGCCCGGCGACCACTCGACCGACCATTACCAAAATGCCTATGACACATTGCAGTTTGGCAACGGACACCCCAGCGACACCGACTTGACGGCTGTATTCAGCCTTTCGGATCGGCTCCATGCCTACCAAGAGCAACCCAGTGTAACGATTGGGGATATCAGCAACCTCGGGAAAGCGGGAGCCCAGGTGAATTACTCCGGCGCGTTGATGGAAAACGTTCAGAGCCTGGCGGCGCACAATATGTGGTACGCGCCGAACTGGAACGCGGGCAACCAGGCAGCGCGTACGTGGACGACCACAGGAGGCAAGCCGCGTCTCGATCTGACCAGCTTCACCTATCACCATTGCATCGCGCCGTTCGTGAGCGATGAGACGTTGGAGATGGATATCCGCATCCATCAACGTCACCAGCAAATCATCTGGAACTCACCCAACGCGCAGGTCTCACGGGGCTTTTTCCCGGCGGAAACGTGCTTCAGCGAACGCATCATCCCGGTGTTGAATAAGCTGGGCATCGCCTGGAGCGTCGTCGCCAATAACCATCTCTCGCGTTCCTGCGCTGATTTTCCGTACGTGGCCGGTTCTGGTGGTGAGAATTGCGACATTCCCAATAAAGCCGACCAACTGAACCCGGCCGCGGGTGGCAGCAACTATCAACGTCTCTCCATCGACCGCGGCGTTTCCCCGGCGGCGGCGATGCCCTTCGCGTACCAGGTGCATTATGCGCGCTACGTGGACCCCACCACGGGCGCGGCCTCGACCATTATCGTCATCCCCGCTGATCAAGCTCTAAGTTGGAAGGACAGTTACAGCACGTGGGATGTGGGACTCATCAGCCCCATTGCCGCGCGCAACAACCCCAGCCAACCCTGCTTCTTCCTGTTCTCTCACGACGGTGACAACGCCTGGAGCGGCGGCTATTCGTACTACAACGAATGGGTGCCGCAATACGCCAATGCGGCAGCGGCGAATGGATACGAACCCACCACGGTCGAACAATTCCTTTCCGAGTTTCCGCCAAGCGCGAGCGACGCTGTTCACGTTGAGGATGGCGGATGGGAGTTTGCGGACGGTGATTTTGGTTCGCCGATCATGGTCAACTGGCACTGGCCCCCCAGCTATACGGCAAACAGTGTCAACGTCGTTGACCCCAGTGTTGGCGTTAGCGACAAGGCGGATGTATGGCGCGTCCACACCGCCACCGAAAACCGCGTGAAGACGGCGCAACAGATCCAGAACGCGCTCACGGGTTACACCAATCGTATCGATCAAATTCGGGATCCCGGTAGCTTCGGCCAGACGCCTGCGTCGGTGGAACTTGGCTGGCACTACTATCTCGGCGGGCTCGACAGCGGTTTTGTGTATTACGGCTGCCACGCGGACGAATGCTGGCGGCCGGTAATCGCCCAGTCGAATGCCTGCCGGAATGTTGATTCCATCCTGACGGGGAATCCAACGTTGGATACAACGCCGCCGACAGTTTTCATCCCCCAACGACATCCCTGGAACCCCGGCACGGCCAACTTTGGGGTGCAGTATTCCTACAAGCAGTTTACACCGACCAACACTGATTTTTGGGTGTGGACCTACGCCTATGACGTCTCGGGAATCACCAACGTGACGCTGCTCTATCGCTCAAATGGCAGCAACAGTCCGCCGACACAGGACGAATTCAAAACATACGCGGGCGGCGCCGACACAGGCCCATGGGTCAACCTTCCGATGACGATGCGCTCTGTGGCACCCCAGAATACCGTCCTGCCACCGAAGTACATCGCCGATTATTACTATTCCAAGGTCACCGGCCTGGCGGATACATACGTCGATTACTACGTGAGCGCCACGGACAGCCAGGGAAACACCTATAACTCACCGATCCAACACGTCTACGTTTCCCCGACTCCGACCAACAGTGTGGGTGGCGGAGGAGGATCGGGCTGCGTCGGCCGCTTCTGCGTTTCGCCTACAACTCCCGTGGCGGGTAACCCGGTCACGATCACCTACAGCGCCGTTGGCGGCCCGATTGCCAGTGCGAGCCAGATTTACATCCATCTCGGCTGGAACAACTGGGCCACGGTAGTCTCGCCGGATGGGGCCTTGACATTTAATGTTGCCTCCAACGATTGGGTTTACACCACGACCGTTCCGAGCACCGCAACCCAACTCGATTGCGATGCTAATAATGGCGCCGGCACTTGGGACAACAACGGTGGCCAGGATTACAAGTTCGCAGTCACGAGCGGGCCACCGCCACCGCCGCCTCCCACGCCAACGAATGTTGCGGCCACCGTGGTCAGTTCGTCTGAAATCGATCTCGCCTGGCCGACGACCTCGAACACTGTCGGTTATGTGGTGTACCGGAGCGGCACACAGGTCGGGACAACGGTCACTACTGCGTTCAACGATTTGAGCTTGCTCGCGAACACACTCTACTGTTACACCGTCGCGTCCTCGAATTCCGCGGGTGTCTCGGCACAGAGCTTTCCGGTGTGCGCGACAACCCTCACCAATTCACTCCCTAATCCGCCGCCCACGCCTCTCAACGTCGTGGCCACAGCCCTGGCCACGAACCAGATTAGTGTGACCTGGTCATCATCGACGGGCGCCACGTCCTATATCGTTGCCCGCGGAGGCAATCCAATTGCCACCGTCTCAGCGACCTCCTACGTGAACAGCGGGTTGACGCCAAACACAACCTACTGCTACACCATTGCCGCGACCAACACCGCGGGCGCATCGGCTTTTTCATCTTCCAGTTGCGCGACGACGTTCGCTGGGCCGCTACCGGCCTTCATCCTGAACGGCAGTGTCAGCAATTACCCCGGATACTTGCTGACTTCGCCGGGTATGACCCTCTATGCCGCCATCCGGGGCACCGTCCTTTACGTTGCCACGTGGTCACCGGGTAACTATCCCGCCAGCAACACGAACAACGATCATTTCGTTCTCGTTTCCGACCAGGTCCTTGGCTCGCCCACGACATCGGCGCCCTGGGGCAAGGCTGGAACCGTAGCCATCCCGTCCAACAAGGTCATGCTTTGCGGCGAAAGCCAGGGAACGTACGTCGGCTGGCAATACATCACCGGGGCTTCGGTGACAGTGTCGAATCAGGCCGTCAAGGCGGCCGGTTCAGGCCAGATGCAGGGAACAATTGATCTGGTGCAGGCGTTTGGCTCGATGCCATCGACGTTGTACCTGTGCGCGGCGCCTTACAACACGCTGAACGGCGGCGCGTTGATCGCACAAGCGCAAGCGCCATCCGGCAATGGAAACGGCAATATCGAATCCAATGAATTCCTAGCAGTCCCCGTCGCCTCCATTCGCGACAGCACCGGTGACGGCGTCCTGGATTATCTTGATCCGAACATTCGCTTTCTCGTGCAAATTGCACAACCGTCCGGCGGTAACGGGTTCACCATCACCTGGGTCGCCGTACCGGGCAAATCTTATCAAGTGATGTACTGTGATTCGCTCTCCGGCGGCTGGACCAACTTGCCGAATGCACAGGTTACCGCTGCCAGTGGCCAAACGTCGCTGTCTTTTACGGATACTTCAGCGACTAATGGAGTTCAGCGCTTTTATAAGGTCCACGTCAGTTATTAATCGCATGGTAGTTCACTGGAGAAGGAAAGAACCGGCAATGAGCCGAAGGAAACTGGCAATCGCCCTCTTGGTATGCCTGGTGTGGGGCACCCGTGCCCGCGCAGAGGTCATCCTCCAGTATTTCAACACCAGTTGGAACGAGATCGCCACGCGCATGCCGGAACTGGCGGAGGCGGGGTACACAGCGCTGTGGTTGCCGCCGCCATTTCAAGCAGGCAGCCAAAACTCTGTCGGCTATGACATCTTTGATCGATTCAATTTTGGCAGCGGAAACGTCCTCACACGCTACGGCACGGCGGACGATCTGCTCAGTATGGTGGTCATCGCGCACCGTTTCGGCATCCGCGTCTATTTCGACAACGTCATGGCCCACAATGGCGGACCGCTCCCTGACACCCCTGTAAGCACGCTATCGACCACCCAACCCTACTTCGTGCCGGAAGACTTCCATCTGATCCAGCAAACCAATGGCACATACGCCACACCGCCCAATTCCATCGACTACAATGGCGACGAATGGCAAGTACTGAATCGCAGTGATTTTGGACTCGATATCGCACAGGAAGACCCGAATACCAGTTTTGGCCCGCAGGAAGGCGACACGCATCCCAAGTTCCACGGTATCCGCCAGCCGACCCATCCGGAGTTTTATCCCGATACGACCATCACCGTCGCCACCAATGGCTTCGGCCAGGCTGTCCATCCGTTCACCGGTACGGGGCAGCCGATCTCCGAAGACGTCAATGCAATGCTTATTCGCGCCGCGCGTTGGTTTCTGGATCAGAGCAAGTGTGATGGCTTCCGTCTCGATGATGTCAAGGGCGCGCCCAGCTACTTCTTTGGCGACCAAAACGCCGCAAACAAGGATGCTGACAACGCCGGTTACTGCGGCGGCATCCAGGAACAATTCAATATCACCCACGGCTACACCGATTGGGGTAACCACCGGGATTCGTTGTTTAACACCGAGGCGCCGCGCGACGACGCGATGATTTTCGGCGAAGACCTTGGCCAGCCAAATCCCTGCACATTTACCTGCCAGCAAGGATATGTCGACGCCGGGATGCGCGTTGACGACGACGAGTTCTACAGTCGCATGTTTCAGGCCGTCTGCGGTGGGTGCAACGGACTCTGGGGCCTGGACCAGCCAGGGGCGTACTCGTTCGGCGGCGTGGGCACCAGCCTGATCCACGTCGGATCTCACGACTTCAACGACATCTCCCTTTTCGACCGCACATCGGCGCACGCGACGTTGCTGACCCGCGCGGGCCTGCCGAGCGTTTACACGGACGGCTATAACGAAGAACAAACCATCCAGTCGGATGGAAAGTACTTCCCGGCGATTGGCAACAACGCGTTTCTTGGGCAATTCGGTGACAAACATCTGCCCAACTTGCTGTACATCAATCAACTGTTCGCTCGCGGCGACCAGATCGGCAAATGGAGCGACCAATCCTACTGCGCTTACGAGCGCCGCGATAAGCGTGAGAATACCGGCATGTCCGACGCCGACGGCACGGTGTTGCTCTTCATGATGGCCCAGAACGGCTCGGGCGGCGCCTCGCGCAGTTACACAACGACGTTCCCCGTAGGCGCGCGGCTGATCAATTATTCGACATTCAACAACGCATTTGGGTTTGGGGCCACCGTCGGAACCAACGGCATCCTGCACGACGACAGCAATAACCTGATCATCGCTCCCGCCGGTGGCTACTGGGCCTTCTCGTGGCGCAACCCCGAAATGCCGGCGGTCTGGGATGATGGGATGTTCGGCCAGGTGACGCCAATCACCATTCTGCAGAACGGGCAACAGGTTGGCACGGTGAGCTACCCGCGAAAAGACGGCCGAAACGGCGATCCGAATTTCAACCCGTATGGCATCCCCAACCAGCCTACAAACGATTACCAGTACACCATGACCGTGCCGCTCGTTACCAGCCCCTCAAACCTCACGTTCGTTGCGCACACAGACGGTTCCTGCGCGAACATCCTGATGAAACTCGATGGGGGCATCGATCTCAATTCGCAGATGGGTCTCGGCCCGCAAACCGGCGGGAAGCGGGACAATGCGCCGGGCGTGAGCAGCGACGTGTTTCTCGGGTACGAACAAATGGGTTTTGTGCAGCGTGTCGCCGAGAAGTTCGCTGCCCGTGATGTCTCGCGCAACATTATTGGCTCACCCGGTTGCGAAACGTATCAGGCGACGATCGGCACGAGCGGATTCACCGTCAACAACGGCAGCGGCGCGAACACCTCTGTGGGCACGGTCACCTGGGCGTACCACGATCCCGCAGCCAACAATCAATTGGCGTCGCCGACGCTCCAGTTTTTCCCCGCGCCACAAAGCGCCGCCAACCAACCGATCACGGTTTGGGTAAAGATCGGCTACACCAATCAACCGCAGTATGCGGTTCTGTATTACACGACAAGCTCCACGACAAATGGAATGCCGTATCCGGAGGGCAGCGCGGGCGTTGGCAAGGGTACGACACAGGTCGCGACGCTGGCTTTTGATAGCAACGGAACCGCCGATGGGTCGGGCACCCCGGTGTGGTGGAAGACCACGCTACCCGCGATGCCGTCGGGCACGGTAATTCGCTACAAGGTCGGTGTCTATCGTACGGATGCGGGCCCCTGGTTCCCATTCAGTGCCTCGGACATCACGCTGAAGAAGCGGATGGAATCGATCTATCAGATCACGAATTTCAATGCGCAAACCGTTTTCTTCTATCCGCACAACGACTATGGCGTGACGCAAACGGGGCTTGACCAGGGCTTCCATGTCCTGCGGACCAAGACGTTTCTACAGCGGACCGGGCGGGCATCAATCTACAACCTCAACGTCCAGACATTCTATTACGACACGACGACGCCCCAGGGTGAAATCCTGTTCCCGGGCAGCAATGAGACGATCACCAGTTCCAATTACACGGTTGTCGTGCGCGCGGACCGCACGGTCACGGAAGCCTGGTATCGTATTACCGACAGCAACGGAACCGGGGTGTGGGCACAGGCAACGCAAATCTCACCGGCGACCCCGGGTCTCAACACGATCTATCCGCTTGAATGGCGATTCAACTATACCAACATCCCCACCAACGGCACAGCCTTGATCGAAGTGCGGCTGCGAAAGCTTACCTCGTCAACCGACATGAGCCTCACCAATGATGTGGCCGGTCATTTCACAACGCTTTCGCGCACGGTGTCCACGGGTCAGGTCGTTGACAGCGTGGGCGATGGCATCCCCGACTCGTGGCGGGCGCAATACTTCCCCAACCAGCCAACCAACAACGTCAACGGCACGCTGACCAACAACCAGTCGTGCGCCTCCTGTGACCCCGACGGGGACGGCTTTACCAACCTCCAGGAGTTCCTCGCGGGCACCGACCCGACGAATAGCACCTCTGCCCTGCGCATTGTTAGCATTACGCGGCAGCCAAACGGCGATAACGTCATCGTCTGGACGAGCGCCCCGGGCAAGAACTATCAGGTCTATACCACGACGGATCTCGCCGGCCCCTATGCGCCTCTGGGCAACACTGTGCCCTCGGCGGGGGCAACCACGAGCTACACGGACGCCGGTGTCACGGACGTGTCAAAATACTACAAGGTCAAGGTTGTCCCGTGATCACAGCCGCGATTGGACCGATTTCGTATCTTGATGTTTGCCGGCCGATCTGGTATTTTAATGAGACTGGGAGCAGCGAGCGACAAGTGGACGATTATTTGGAGCGTTATCCGAAAGCGGTGACCCTGAAGGGTAACCTGCAAGCAACGGTGCGCCCGCTGGTGGCAGGGGATGAGAAAGCCTTCCACGAGTTTTTCTGCACCGTCCCCGAGACAGAGCGGCTGCTTTTCAAACACCGCGTCACGGAACCCGAGGTCATCCATGATTGGTGTCAGCGCATCGACTACGGCAAGATCCTGCCGTTGCTCGCCATCGCGGATGGCAAAATCGTTGCCGACGCCTCTCTCCATCAACAGCTCGGCGGCTGGAAGCGTCACATCGGCCGGATCAGCGTTGTGGTCCATCCCGGCTATCGCGGTCGCGGCCTGGCACGGACGCTGGTACAGGAGTTGATCGACATCGCCAGCGACGTCGGCTTGGAGAAGCTGGAAGCCGAGTTTCTGGGCGACCAACAGGCCGCGCGACTGGTTTTCGCAGAGTTGGGATTCAGCGATTTGTTGGTTCTGCCCGACTACGTCAAAGACATGCAGGCCATCGCGCACGACTACGTGCTGATGGGCCGCCACATCATCACCGACGAAGAATACGCCGGCATGGGCTGATTCGTCCGAGGTTACAGGGATACGCACACATGCAACGGGAAACTCAAGTCACGCACCCTGGTTGTTCAAGCGTTTTAACAAGTCGATACGGAAGATTTGTTGTCGCCTTGTTCGTGGCGCTAGTGGTCACCACGTTTTCAATGCCGACCGCCACGGCGTGGACCACGATGAATATTCCGGGCACTTGGGACGGCTTCAATGCCGCGAATACGTCCACTCCTTTTCGCATGAACAAAGTTCCCGCCCCTGGCACCCCCGCTGGGGCGGATTGGTTCACCAACGTCATGTTCGTGGCCGCATCGGGTGGCGACGTCACCAGTGGCACGTATCAGCTGAAGTTGGCCGCCGACGGCTCGTTTGGAAGCAATTGGGGCGGATCGACCGTGACCATCGACGGGACGACGACCTTCAACTGGTTTTCCGGCAACAACGGCACCATCACGGTCCAAAACGGCTTCTACTATTCCTTCCGCACGCTGAATCCGCCCAGCGGCATCAACGCCACGCTGAGCGTCATGAAAACCAGCAACCGCCCTGTGACCCTCATGCGTTCGGGCCAGTCTCCAGTGACTCCCTCGAGTTCTCAGAGCGTTGCTGTCAATATCGCCTTAAGCGCCGCCAAGTCGACGGAAGAACATATCTACGTGCGTTGGACCACGAACAATTTCGCAGTGTCGACGATCACGGAAGCAACCGGTTCCGGCACGAGTTATTCAGGCACGATTCCCGCCCTGCCGACGGCGTCGGTCGTGAAATATTACGTATTCAGTTCCACGGCAACGACGGGTGGCGCGCTGAACGCGGGCACAGCCGATGCCCTGGCGCTGAATCTCGACGGCAACAACGGTAGCAATTTCACGTACACGGTCACCTCCTCCGCCATTCTCTGGCCCGGGGTTGGCTATCCGAGCGATCCCGCGAGCAACATTCACCACTGGAAGGAAGAAGCGATCGTCGGCAACGGCTACATCACCGTGCAATTGGACCAGAACGGTTCACTCTATGACATCTACTATCCCAGCGTTGGCGACCGGCACGGCGTCAGCACCTCCAACGAAGGCTACCGTGGGCCGGAAGAGTTTCCGAATTGTGGCGGCCTCGATCAGGAAGCCAACGGCCAGATGAACGTCATCGCCGGCATGGGCGGCATTGGCATCCCGACGGGCGGCACCAACAATATCTATTGGTTACAGAATTCGGCGGGCGCCGACTACGTCAATGTCGGCCAGCGCTATGTGCCCGACAACAATGTCGTGTACACGACAAACCACTTCACGGCGGGCGGCAACAACATCCTCGTCGAACAGTACGACTTTTGCCCCTCGACCAACGCGCTGCCTTCGATCACCGACGGCACACGCACGAACTACGGCGTCTACGTCAAACGCTTCCTCCTGACGAATCTCCAGGCGACTACGAACACCATCGACTTCTATTACGACGTCAATTTCAACATCAACGGTGGGAACGGAAATGACTCGATGTATTGGGAGACCACCGTCAACGGGACCAATTACAACGCGATGGTCGCCTTCGACAACACCAGCCGCACCGTTCCCGTGCAGGCAAGTTCCTGCGATCCCAACGGGTACACAACCGAGTACTCGCCGGCGTTCGCCTTCCCGTGGGACAAAAACAGCTCCGTCTATTTCGGCACCGTGATGAAGCTCGTGACCAATTCAACGGCGGGTATCGGCGCGCCCGCAGACGGAAGCTGGCGCGACTTCACAGCCACGGACAATCAGGAAGGCTGGATCGGCAAGGTCGTCACGCTTCCCCCTGGGCAGAAGGTTGAAGTGGACGTGATGATTGTCGGTTCCTGGGACGACGTTGCGGGGGCCACGGGCACGCACAACTTCTGGGGCCGGCCGATGATCGATTGGTTCTACTCGAGCAACGTCTCGAACGTACAGGCCACGACCGAAGCGTACTGGTCCAACTGGCTGGGGTCGGGCGTTACCGTCAACCTGCCGGGCGCCCAGTACAATTCGTTGTTCAATCGTTCTCTGCTCGTGACGGCCCTGCACATCGATGCCAAGACCGGGGCGATCATCGCGGGCATGCACAACGGCGCGTATCCGTTCGTTTGGCCGCGCGATGGCGTGTATGCCGCCGTAACGCTGGATCGCACGGGCCACACCAATGAAGCCGCCGCTTTCTACAAGTGGTGCCGGGACGTCGCCTTCCGCGACGATGATTGCGTGGACGGCGGCAAGGGTGTCTTCTACCAGAAGTACACGACTGATGGATACAAGGTGTGGACCTCGCCGCAGTTGGACGAGACCGCCAGCATCCCGTGGGGTCTGTACTATCATTACCTGGCGACCGGCGACGGCAAATTCCTCACGAATTTCTGGAACCTCGCGTACCAATGCGCCAATGCCAGCAGCGAGAACAGCTGCAG
>JBGOTY010000071.1:0-12396 GCA_041476745.1 Verrucomicrobiia bacterium
ACTTGCGCGTGAAGAAGTTGATGAAGTCGGGGCCTTCGAACCACCAGTGGCCGTACAGTTCCGCGTCGTACGGCGAAATGATCAGCGGTGGGCGCTTCATGATGCCGTGAAGGTGCTGGACCTGTTTCTCGCGGTTGAACATGAAGTTACCGGCGTGGCTTGCGGCTTTCTCCATCGCCCAGTGGCGGTTGTACGGCTCCTTGTTCGTCGTCTTGCCCGTGATGCGGTAATACTTCACGCCCGTGAAACAGCGGATGCCGTCGGGATGGATGTACGGCTTGATGTAGTCGTACTCGAGGTCGAAACCAACGTCACGGTAGAAATCGCGGTAATCGCCGTCGCCGGGGTAACCCTCTTCCGAGCTCCACACCTGTCTTGACGACTCGACGTCACGCCCGAACGCGGCGACGCCCGATTGCGTGAACACGGGCGCATAAATTCCGAAGCGAGGCCGCGGATTGCCGAACATGATCCCGTGCGTGTCCATAATGAACCAGCGGATTTCGGCTTCCTGGAGGAATTTTTCGAGGCCGGGAACGTAGGCGCATTCGGGCAGCCAGATGCCGCGCGGGTCGCAGCCGAAACATTGGCGGTAGTGATCGCGGGCGATCATGATTTGCGCGCGGATGGATTCGGGATGTTCGGCCATTAGCGGCAGGAACCCGTGCGTCGCGCCGCAGGTGATGATTTCCAGCTTGCCCATCTCTTGAAACTTGCGGAACGCGCCGACGAGGTTGCGCCCGTAGCTGTCGCAGAACGTGGCGCGGGCCTCTTGAAAACGGTGGTGGTAGAACCAGGCGAGATCGTTGAAGGGCCGGTCCCATTTCGTGCGTTCGATTTCCTTTTCGGTGAGTTCGATGAGCCCCGTGATGTGGCGGATGTAACGCTCCTGGAGCAGCGGGTCGAGGAGCATCGAGCAGAGCGGCGGCGTGAGCGACATCGTCAGGCGAAAATCCACGTTGTCGCGGACGAGGCCTTCCATCATCTTGATAAGCGGGATGTATGTCTCGGTGATGGCCTCGTACAGCCAGTCTTCTTCGAGAAAATCCTCGTACTCGGGATGGCGCACGAACGGCAGATGCGCGTGCAGAATGAGCGCTACGTAACCTTGTGGCACTGGCAAAACTCCTTTCGGCGTTTCGTTTCGGACCGGGATGCTTCGCTTCGCCCCGAATGACGTACGGCGGGAAGCATCACGCGGCAGCGGGCGCCTTGAGGTGCGCCGGCTGTTTGACCTTGCCCACCTCGCCTTTCGTGCGGCTTTGGCGCTCGAAGGTCAGTTGCACCTCGCGCTGGTCGTCACCCGCGGCCGAGATGGCGACGACGGGCAGCTTGTGCTGGCCATCCGGGAACGAATACTGGAACGAGAAAGTCCCGTCGCTGCGCAACTTCACTGGCTTGCCGTCGATGGTGACCTTCGCCGTCGGTTCCGTCGCGCCGTAAATGATCAGCTCGGCGTTCACAGCGAACCAGAACCCCTTCTGCGGCGCGCCCGACCAACTCGAACCTGACGGACTGAACCCGCTGGACAATCCCGAGCTGAGTTCTTCCTGCAAACGGCGGCGCAGCCATTCGGTGATCTCGAACGATCCCATCTGGATGCGCCGGAACAGATCGCCACCGAGGATGCGCTCCAACTCGGCGGCCTGATCCGCGGTCCAAGGGCCGAGTTCCAGCCCGAGTTTGAATGGGAAGCGGAACCCCGCGAGTTGCAGGCGATGCAGCGCCTCGGCCAGGGCCTCGCCCTCGCGCATGTGGCCGCGAATGATCTCGAAGAGTTCGTGGAACGAAATATCGATCGGGATGGTGGCAAACCGCGCCGTGGTGTCGGGCGAGATCGCATCGGGTGGCGTGGTGGTTTCGCGCGAATGGCTGATCGCGTGAAACTGGCCGTCGTGCCGCCAGAAGCCAAGTTCGGCGCGGTAAGTGGTCGCAGCCTTGTTGACGGGAATATACCAGTTGCGCGAATCGTGACCGAGCGTCAACACTTGAAACGGATCCGCATGGTTCTTCTCGAAGATCCGCAGGAGCAAACGGCCGTCAGCGGCCTGGCCGCGGAAGTCGGCCATCTGCTGCCAGTTGAGATCCCAGTAGGCGTAAAGCCAATGGGGATCGCGTGCCGTGAGAAAGAGATGGCCGGTACCGTAGGCATCGGGCAATTCGCCCAAGTGCTCCTCTTGAAAAACCTGCCGGGGCGGCGGCGGTACCGGCGTGACATCGAATTTGTGCGCGGAAAGCTCTGCGGACGGGTGACTTGTCTCCTCCGTCTCGATTTCCACGGGCCCGGACCTCGGGGCAACTTTGGCGCGGCGCACAGGCCGCGCGGCCTGCGTTCGCGCGTTGGCGGGGGCCTTGGCGCGAGCGACTGCTTCCGCGGCGTGTTTGCGAACCGCGCGGCGTTTGACGGCGTCAGCAACCTTACGGGCTACCGCGCTGACACCCAGCGGCTGTTTGGCTGTTGACCCTTTGAGCCGCTGCTGGGCCTGATAAACCTTGTCGGCCAGCTCTTCCTTCTTAAGCGTGGACACGCCCCGCAAGCCATGCCGTTGAGCGATTTTCAGCAAATCAGTTTTTGTTTTCGCCAGTAAGTCTGCCATGTTCATGGTACGCCGTCCTCCTGCCTCGCGGACGCGAGGCGTGCCCCGAAGGTGCTCGAGGCAATCTTTCTCCAAGCGGATGCTAGCTTAGAACAGAAATCGCGGGAATGTAAAACGATTATTTTACGAAAAGCGAATTCCAAGGGCGCCACGCAGCTTTCCCCATGGCACAGTGATACTTACGCTGGATTATTGCCGGATCAGTAGTCGTAATACCGCGGGCGCGGAGGCGGCGCAGGCGGATACAAACCCGGAGTGTTGATCATGAAGTCGATCACCTTTTGGCTGACGCCCGAATCCTTCAGGTCGATAATCTCCGGCGTCGTCAGACGGTACACCACGCGAGAATTGCGAATCTGGCTGATGATCACCTCGTCGCTGACGCCCGCCCGTGCGAGCGCCTTGATGTCCGCCAAGCCCAGCGGTTGGCCCTGCTCGATGCGCTGGATGGTTCGGGGGCTTTCGCGCGTGACCCTTTCGCGCTGCTGCTGGTCCATCGAGTTGCCAATGATGCCGCCCGTCAACGCCCCGATGGCGCCACCAATCAGGGCGCCTTCACCGGCATGACCGCCTTGGCTGCCGATGATGGCACCGGTTCCCGCGCCAAGCGCGCCGCCCGTCAACGCGCCAGTCGCCGTACGATCCTCTTCGCCCCCGGGGGTCTGACAACCCGATAAAGTGAAAACCGCAACCAAAAGCCCCAGCGTAACCATTGTTTTCATCCGTTTTTCCTCCCGAAACAAGTTCACTGTCAACTGAGACGCTACGGCAACATAAGTTATTCAGGAGATAACGCAAGTTTCGACAGGGAAAGGCGGAGCTAAAACGTGTAGTTGAAGTTTACCGTAACCTCGTTCACATCGTAACTCTGGCCGCTGAGGTTCGAACTTCGCGTCTGGTACTGGTAAGCAAAAGACCCCGTCAACTTCTTCGTGAACTGCCGCTGCAAACGGAACCCCACCACGACCAGATCCGCAATCTCCCGGCTTCCACTCAGCGACTCGAGATGGGTCCAACCGACGGATGGCGCGAGCGTCAGGTAGCGGTTCAGTCGATGGGCAATGGTGTAATTGATGCCCGTGGCTGCCGTGATGCTGGAATCCTTCAGTTCAAGCGTGATGCCTGGATCGTGGAAAAATGTCAGGCTGTGCGTCGTATCGGGACGCAGCGGGTGCGTATAATTCAAGGCAACCTGAGAACTTGCGCCGTCGATGTGATCGATTCCATTTGTCTTGGTGGCCGCCAACTCCGTGTGCGACCAACCCAGGCTGATGGTGCCATTCAGGCCTTTCGTGATCTGGCCATTCAACCCGAGTTGGCTCGAATAGCCAGTGGAGTCGCGCAATGTGGGATCGGCAAGGTAGCTAATCCCATACGAATTTCTGATGAAAACCGAATAGCCTTCTCGAAAAAAGTAAGCCGGCGTAAACGAGAACTGATAGTCGGTTTCCTCTTGCGAGGGATCGCTGGGGAAAATGTTATCCGTGCGTTGCGCGGCGAAGGTCGCCGAAAATTTTCCCAATTGGTGGGTGGCGCTGGCTGACGCAATATTCGAATACTCCTCCACCCGCGTTCGGTTCACCGCGAACGTGCTGTCGAGAGGGTCGTTTTCGAAGCTGAAGCTGTCCGCCAAGACCACGTTCCATTCCGCCACGTAAATGGGCAGGACCAACGCGGCACTCAAGGGTGCGCCAAAGTTGTCCGATTGAGCGCCCGTCAGGGAATGACTATACGTCGCCGCCATGGTCAGGCTGAATTCCTCGCCACCGGAAAACGGCAGGAAGACACCGCCGGACAGGGTCGGACCGACGGTCAATAACACATCGGCTTTCGGGTGGTTCTCGCTGAGATTGGCGTTGTCCCGGAACTCCGCCCCGGCGGTAAAACCCAGATTCATGCGGAAGGGTCCCGCCAGTAGGTTTTGGGCAACGGCGGGGTGAGCTACCGCCAACGCCAACAAAAACAAGAGCAAGGAGGTAACACCGCGCCGAAGTCTGTGGTGCTGTCTCATTCTCTGTTAGGTGGCGTGCGCAAAACTGTGGCGTCTCAAATGACCCTCACCCGACAAAAATACTGGCGCGTATGTTATCTGGGTACGCTTCCCCTGTAAATACAAAAGGCTCTCCGCGCCTCACCAGCAGGGACAGTGGTTACTGGTTACCGCTTGCGGACGGGACGGGGGGGACGCACGTCTTCCTGGGTCCAGTGGTGAACCAGCTCGCGGTAGTGAATATTGAGTATCGCTCCCAGGCCGATCATGCACAAAATCGCCAGGCTGAAGACGATGTAACCGGAATAATCATGGTAAATATTCATCGCCAAATGCTGACCGAAACCCTGCGCGACCAGGGCCACCGTGGTGATTCGCGCCAGATTGCCCACCACGGCCAGTGGTATGCTGGAAAGGAAGAGCACCCATTTCTTCCAGGTTTGATCCATCGTGATGTACCCGTACAGCGAAGTCAGCGCCATCAACGCCATGAGTGAACGAATGCCGCTGCACGGGTCCGCCACCTCCAGCGGCAGGAACCGGTTAACCGTCGAGTAAATCCCTGTTCCTTCCCGATAGACATTCTGGCCCAGGACGTTCAGCAGCGCGGTGGAGACCTGCGCCACGAAGACCCGCAACGGGAAGGAGACGTATTGCTCCAAGAAGTTCAAGGGGATCATGAAAAGCAGGAACGCGCAGGGAAACCAAAGTTCCTTGGCCCAGCCCCAGCCCGCGAGATACAGGATCAGCCCGAAGATCAAGACCACCAGCGAGCCGGCCACGAGACGCGGATTGGCCGCTTTGACGCCGATCCAGTAGATCGTCACACCGGCCAGGATCACCGCCAGACCGCTGCTCGCCGTGTTCAACGGCACGGTGTGTAGTCTCCTCCGCCACTTCCAACCAAACAGACCGGCGGCGACCACCGGCACCACGTACCCATGCGCGTAATCCGCGCCGCGTCCCCAATACAGCCACAACCACCCAAACAGCGAGAGCGGGGTTACCCCGGATGTGCAGGTCTTGCTGATGAAGTACGCGTAGAAGACGATCGCCGCCACGACGCCGACCAGGATCCAGCGCCGCCGCTCCTCGGGATCGGAGGGAAACGTAATGGATCCAACGCCGTCGGTCGCGTCTGGCAGGCCCAACAATCGTCTCAAATCGGACAAACTCATGCAAACCCGCCCAATACATTGAGCCCGTAGAAGATGAAAGTCAAACCTCACACGGTCACGCCGGTCAGCGACGTCGATTGCTGATCAAGACCTGTTGTCCGTCCGGCGTGAGCGGGCGGGCAAACTGCAGGGGAAAGTTCGCGGTTGGGAAACGTTGCAGATCAAACATCTGGATCCAGTACCGCTGGTAACCGGATACCATGTCCAACACCTGTTGCTGGAGCAGCGTCTCCTGCGTCAGGTAGATCCCCGACACCAGTTTCACGTCGTCATTGATCAGCAGAAAATCTTTCTCCTCAAACGGTTCCCAGATCGCCGACCGATCCGCGTACCACGCCACCGCCCACGGAATATCGCTCATCAACACCTCATCCTCCCCGAAGGCCCTTCCCAGCGCCGTCACCACGCCGCCATCGTAGGGTGGATACGGGTTTGTCGTCGACGGCGGCAGCAACATGAAGAGGAACGGCAACGAGTTGAAGACCGCAAAAAAACCGACCACCCCCGTCCGCATCAGCCGCGTCCGAAACTGTAGCCGTTCGAACATCACATAAAAAAACGCCACGCCGTACACGATGATCAGCGGCATGAACACCGTCAAAAAGTTCCGCTTCGGCGGCCCCGCCACGCTCATCCAGACGACCGCCATCAGCAGCGTCCAAAAAACAAACCGCCGCAGTCGAAATACCTCCTCCTGCCGAAACCGGTGCATCAGCCCCACGAGAAAAAAAACAATCAGGTAATTCGACCCCACATCCTTGAGGACCACCTCATACATCTGCCGCGCATTGATCAACGTCCGCCGCACCTGCTGGCGGAACTTGAATTTCGGCAGTTCCCCCGTATACGTCCGCTGCAGCTGTCCCGCCTTGATCTCGTTCGCCGTCCCCGCCCCCAGCCCCTCCAGCATCCCGAACCGGCTCAATCCAAACAGCGTCCGCGAGACCGCCCAGTTCCGCGCCACCCACGGCGTCAGCACAAGCAGAAACACCAGCAGACACAGCCCGCACTTCGCCCGCCACCGTTTCGGGAAGGAGACCCCCACATAGATAAGCAACGGGACCAGCACCGAAGCGAACGCATACCGCGTCAGCGTCCCCAACCCCACCGCCAGCGCGCTCACCGCCAGCGCCCCGTACACCCACCGCCCCGACCGACCCTCCGCCTGCCACTTCTCCGCCTTGAACACCGCGTACGCCGTCAGTAGAAAAAGCACCGACATCAGTCCCCACGACACCCCCGCTATCGCGGTTTCAAGCAGCGGGTTGCAGAACAGGTACATAAACACGCTCATCGTCGCCACGCGATGATCGAACATCTCCCGCGCCAGCAGGTACAGCAACACTATCCCCAACAGGTACAGCACCCAACCGACCATCATCATCACCCGGTCCGCCGCCAGCGTCCGCACGTTCCCGGGAATATCGAAATTCGGAGTCAGCACATGAAACACCGCCGACAACACCAGCGGATACATCGGCGGCGTCCACAACTCCGGTTGCGTGTTCGCCTTCGGATCCAGCGGCAGACGGCCAATCGAGTTCAGGTACCGAAACTCAAACGGCCGCAGGGTCTGCGTCACGTAACCGTGACCGCGCCACAGATTGCGCGCCAACTGCCCCGCGTCCATCGCCTCCGCGTCGTGCAGCCCGAAGAATTGCGTGCCCGTGTAAACCAGAATGACCAACAGCGCCAGCAAACAGAACATCCCCACGCGAAACGGCCCCAACTCCGGGGCGATATCAATCTTGAAAACCCAATGCTGCACCCGCTCAAAAAGCGGCCGGTACGGCACGGGCTAATTGGATTTTTTTTCCGCGATGAAAGGCATAGTCCCGAGCGCGCAGCCTATCCGACCCCCAACCCCGTTTCAAGGTTTAGTCCCGTCACGGCAACGCATCGCTCCATTGGAGGGCGCGGAGCGGAGTCTGACGACACGCCGCACGCTGTACTTCCGCGGCATCCCTGTCGTCCAGATACCGCGCGGTACCTTTCCGCCGTTTCTCGCCAAACGAACCGGATTGAAAAAATCTGCTCGCGCATCCTAACTCGTTGCCGCCCTGCAACATCCGACCGTAATTTCGCTTCGGTCAATCCGGTTCGTTTCGCAGAAACACATGTTTCTGAACCAATTCCTTCCCTTGAAAAACTGCACCCTTCTCGCCGCTCTATAGCACGAAGTGTGACGGCGAAAACCATAACCCAATCCGAAATCCAAAATCGCCAATCCAAAATGTTCACGCCCCCACTCTACCCTTCCCACCACACCCTGTCCAGCAAAATTATCGACTTACGATATTTCGGTAGAATCCCCGCGGACCAGAGCGTCGAGATCAATTTGAGATGTTGGCAAATACCGGCTTCTAATGAAAACTGAACTGAATCCTTCTCGGCCTTTTGCTTGCTGACTTTGCAAACGTCTGTTAGAAAGGCATTCGGAGTACAAACAAATCCTCAGAGCCAAAGCGTGCCAATTAATTCCGATAAGCCGAATCTGTGGAAGGACGATATTGTTCGGTCAGTCGACCTTTACAATGGCTGGTTCATTCGATTCGCACCCAAGGCCTACCGGGAAACACGTGTTCATACGACCAACCAAGTCAAAACGGCGCTGAGGCAGACAGACAATTTGTCCAACATTTCACCGTTCGTTCTTAGGGAGAATCCATCGGTCTTGCCGATGCTTCGGATGGCGACAGCGCCTCCAATCGCTCGTGACCGGCTCATTGGCTTGGCCGGCGTATCACCAAATCTTGTGAGAAGTATGGAACTCGCCCAGCGAATTCCCCAGCGGATGAACGCGTCGGCGCTGACCAGCGACTTGCGCAAGATCGGCACTGTGATTCTGAAGTTGGCGGACAAGGACATTCTCGTATGGCTTGAGGCCCGGAGAAAGCCGAGTCACCAACAGCTTCATAGGGCAGCCATGATCATCGCTGACCGGTTATGTGGCGCGGTCTCAGATCCAATAATCCGTAACGCCCAGGAGCGCCGGCAGCTTGCGAAGATCAAGGACTGGCTGCAACGCCGTGGTTACTCCCCTGCGCAGGCGGGTTCGAAAGTAGAAACCATGAAGCCCGGCACGTTCGCAATCAGACTCAATGTGCCAATCAAGCTGACAAGCGGGACGGAAATCACGATTCCGGCAGACGTGGCCATTGCGCCGCTTCGGTCCAAACCGGGCGACTTGCCTCTGCTGATCGAGGCGAAGTCTGCCGGCGATTTCACAAATGTAAATAAGCGACGCAAAGAAGAGGCGACCAAGATGTCCCAACTGAGGGCGACATATGGGCAGTCAGTGCGATACGTGTTATTCTTGTGCGGGTACTTTGATACCGGATACTTGGGTTATGAAGCGGCAGAAGGGATCGATTGGATTTGGGAACACCGTATCGATGACTTTGCGAAGTTTGGACTCTGACATATGAGCATGATCGAAACAATCGAGGCGAAGCGGGTTGAACTTCAGGCTCGCCTTGATTCCGAGAAAAGCCAAGGTGAACGGAACAAACTCGGTCAGTTCGCAACTCCCCCAGCCCTGGCCACTCAGATACTCCAATGCGCCAGACAACTTCTACCCACTGACGCGAGAATACGCTTTCTGGATCCAGGATTTGGCACTGGCTCATTCTATTCGGCTTTGCTCCATGCTTTTCCTGCCTCCCACATCGCCAGCGCGATAGGCTTTGAAACCGACACGGTTCTTGCACAGAATGCCCGATCTTTGTGGGGCGACACGGCACTACAGCTCAATACTGCAGATTTTACGCTCGCGCGGCCACCCGCTGCAGAGTCCACCAAAGCAAACTTGCTTATTTGCAATCCGCCGTATGTTCGTCATCATCATTTACGCGGAGATGAAAAACTGCGCTTGCAGCGAATGTCAGAGCAAATTGCCGGTATAAGACTCAGCGGCTTGGCCGGACTCTATTGCTACTTCCTGTGCCTCTCCCACGCATGGATGGCCAAGAGCTGTGTTGCGGGCTGGCTAATTCCAAGCGAATTCATGGATGTCAACTACGGGCGACGAATTAAGGATTATCTGCTGGGTCGTGTGACCTTGCTTCGCATCCACCGCTTCGACCCGAACGATATGCAGTTTTCGGATGCGCTGGTTTCCTCTGCGGTAGTGTGGATCCGCAACTCCCTCCCCCCGGTCAATCATACCGTTGAGTTCACCTATGGCGGCAGCTTGCGAGAGCCCGTAGTCTCCAAGAGCATCTCGGTCGATACGCTCCGTCGTGAATCAAAGTGGACACGGTTTCCGTTTGCCTCAGATTCAGCAACGCGGCATTCAACCCAAGTTGTCCTCTCTGATTTATTCAAGATTCAACGCGGCCTCGCTACCGGTGACAATCGGTTCTTCATACTCACCCATGAACAAGTTGCCGCACACCAGATTCCCGAATCGTTCCTCACTCCAATTCTGCCAAGCCCGCGATATTTGCCAGTAGACGAAGTACAAGCGGACGATAAAGGCAATCCAGCTATCGATCGCAAAATGTTCCTGCTGTCCTGCGATCTTCCAGAAAGGGAAGTAAAATCGAAGCACCCATTGCTGTGGAAGTACCTTAAATCCGGTATCGAACAAGGGGTGAAAGAGGGTTACATCTGCGCACATCGTTCACCGTGGTATTCACAGGAGAACCGTCCGCCCTCGCCATTCCTATGCACGTACATGGGACGGCAAGATACCGTTAGTGGCAGACCATTCCGTTTCATTCTCAACCATTCGAAAGCCACCGCACCGAATGTTTACCTCATCCTGTACCCAAAGCCATTTCTCCAGATGGTGATGAAGGAAAAGCCCTCGATGCTCAGAATCGTGTGGCAAGCTCTCAATCAGATTTCGACGCAAACCCTCACGGGCGAAGGCCGAGTGTATGGAGGCGGTTTGCACAAACTTGAACCAAAAGAATTGGGCAACGTTCCCGCTGATGTCATTTTGGCCGCTATTGAAAAGGTGCCTCCGAAGCAATCCAAGCAACTTTCGCTCGCCATGGAGAGGCGAAGGATTTGGCGTATTACTCGGCCGAAGAAACCCATACGAAGAAGCTAGCGCAACACCGGCGCGATCAACAACCCAATCCCGTACGTCACCAGTGCTTCGCCGACGCCGACCACGGTCATCTCTGCGCCGCTCTTCAACCACGACCGGCCCGTCACGATTACCTTCGATGCGCCGACCGCAAAATGCGCCACGGTGCTGATGGCGAACGACCAGATCAGGGCCTGCGTGCCTGACAAAAATAAAAACGGGATCACGGGCACGAACGCCCCCGCCGCGGTGCTCAACATCGCGCTCACTGCCGAGCGCCACGGATGCGGAAACGCCTTCTCCGACAACCCCAGCTCCTCATGCGCGAGTGTCTTCAGCAACTGCTCGGGCTGCTCCGCCAACCGCGCCGCCATCATCTTCGCTTCCTCAGGAGAGAATCCCTTCAACTGGTAGAACAACTCCATCTCCTCGCGCTCCTGCTCGGGGTCCGTCTCAATCTCCATCCGCTCGCGTTTCATCTCCGCCTCGTACACCTCGACCTCCGACTTCGTGGCAAGATACGCGCCGCTGCCCATCGATAGCGCCGACGCGATGGCCGTCGCGATGCCGCTCAACAACACGAACTTCCCATTCACATTCGTGGCGCCCGCCACCCCGCTCACCACCCCAAACGCCGCGCCGAGTCCGTCGTTCACCCCGTAAATCGCCTGCCCGATCCAGCCCGCCCCGGTCACGTGCCACTTCTCCGAACCCAAAATCTTCGCGAGCCTCCGTTGCGCCGGTGGAACCTGCCCTTCCGTGAACTCGCTCAACACGCGGCTGTGCGCGCGCTCTTCCCGCTGCGCCTCCACCAATTGCGCCCGCACTTCCTCGCTCGGCGCGATCTTCGCCAGTTCATCGTACATCGCGTCCGCGCCATTCTCCGCCGCCTCCAACTTCACCACCGCCCTGTCGGTCCCGCTCTGCAACAACGCCCAGCGTCGCGCGCGTTCGACGACCGACTCGCAATACTCGCCCGGCTCCGCGCCGAGTTCCCGCAACCGCGCCGCCCAGTTCGCCGCGTGTTTTTCCTCGGCCTCCGCCAGCCGCAACAAAATATCGCGCCGCTCCGGATTGGCCTCCTGTTCCGCCAGCGCCCGGTAATTGCGCGCGCTCCCCATCTCATCGCGCCAGGCCAGTTTCAACCCACTAACCAGTTTTTCGCGCTCACTCATGACGCCTCCGATTCTACCACACACCCCCCACCACGTTGTAGAGCCCGCCTGCCGTCGCCGCATTGACCTTCCTTCCGGTCCTTGCTAGCGTTCCACCAGTGAAACCCCGACGGCAAGCATCGCTCATTCTCCGGGCTCTGTTGCTGCCCGCCTTCGGTTTCGCCCCGCTGGCGTCCGCCGCGATCATCGGCACCAATCCACCGGCGTTGCCCCTCACCGCCGAGCGTATTGCCGCGCTGCCGACGGCCCAACAACCGGCTTGGACAAATTACCTCGCGAGATCCGCCCGGCAGTTGCAGGTCGACCAGGCTTTTCTGCAAGCGGAACTGCGCCAGCAGAAGCTCAAGGAGCCGGTGATTCCGCCGTCGGGCCGCTCCGTGAGATCGATGCCTCTCGATGAATCCGCTGCCTGGTACGG
>JBGOTY010000072.1:0-12265 GCA_041476745.1 Verrucomicrobiia bacterium
CCAGATCTCAATGCCTTCGATGAGCGTGCCGCTCTGGTTGAAGCGCGGTTGTCCCACGGTAAGCACGGCATCGAGGTGGACATGGATGTCAGTGAATGGCGGCGAGACGAGTTTGCCGGCGCAATCGATGACCTGGCGCGGGCGCGCTGTGATCTTGGGAGCGATTTTGGCAATCAGGCCGTCGTTGACGGCGATGTCAACGTTCTTGTCGTACCCGCGTACGCGCGCGTTGCGAAGAATCAGGTCCATGAAGCGCCTCCGTTGGGCGCATTGTAACGTCCCGATTGCCAAGCGGAAGCCTATTTTAAAAAGCGTTGACGGTAATGGGCGATGGTGTTATCACCAATACGTAATGCAAGGAGGAAGGCGTTGATATTATGAAGAGTCTCGCAAGGATTTTCCTGTCATGGGCCCTTATCGGGGCCGCGGTGTTGGTTTTCAACGGCTGTGCAACGCAGCGGAAGCGTATGCAGCCCGTCAACGAGGAACAGAAGAGTGAGTTCCTCAAGGGCATGGATGTGGTGGAGAAACCGGAACTGGAGCCCGAGTGGGCGGATTTCGTCAAAGACCGTTATCCGAACTGGCGCCGGCACTACTGGGTGGACCGTGGCCAATGGGGGAACCGCGGCTACATCGTCGGTCGCCCGGCCGCGGACGCGGAACCGGTGGTGGAGACGACACTGACACCGCTGCCACCCGCGCCGATGGTTCCGCCGACCATCGTCGAGAACGAACCGCCGAAGATCAAGGCGCTCGAGAAGCCGACAAAGTACGTGGTGAAGAAGGGCGACTCGCTCTGGAAGATCGCGGGCAAGGTTTATCACAATCCACTGAAGTGGCCGCGCATCTACCGCGCCAACAAGGAGAAGATCAAAAACCCGAACAGGATTTTCGCCAATCAGGTTTTGATCATTCCCCAGGATTAGCGGACGACGTGGGGCGGCTCGATTGCCAAGGGCGGGCACATGCAGTATGTTTCCGTCGCATGAGGGAGCGGCGCCTTAGCTGACACATGGCAAGCGAAACACTGCATTTCGACAATGCGCGCCAGGCGCAGTCGCTCTACGCCAACGAACCGAAGAATCTTCGCCTCGTCGAAGATCTGCTCAATCTCAAGGTTACGGCCCGCGATGGCTGGATCAACATCGAAGGCGCTCCGGCCGACATTGAGCGTGGCAAGTCCCTCTTTACCGAACTGCAACAAGCGGTCACCCGTGGCACGTCGATTCGGCGGCAGGAATTCAGCCGCGCCGTGAGCGCCATCTCGCGCGGCGAGCCGCTGAAGATGCAGGAGCTTCACGAGGGACGGGTTGACGTTTCCACCCGCAAACGGCCAATCGTGCCGAAGACCCAGGGGCAGAAACGTTACCTCGAAGCGATCCGCAAGAACGACATCGTCATCGGCATCGGTCCCGCGGGCACCGGCAAAACGTATCTGGCCATGGCGATGGCCGTCCACGCACTGCGCAGCGACCGCGTGGGCCGCATCATCCTGGCCCGGCCCGCCGTCGAAGCGGGGGAAGCGCTGGGGTTTTTGCCGGGCACGTTGGAGGAGAAGGTCAGCCCGTATCTGCGTCCGCTCTACGACGCGCTGCACGACATGATGGATCCCGACGAGATCCAGCGTCATCTGGAGCGCGGCGTCATTGAAATCGCGCCGCTGGCGTACATGCGCGGGCGCACGCTCAACAACGCGTTTGTGATTTTGGATGAAGCGCAGAATGCGACCAGCGAACAGATGCTGATGTTCCTCACGCGCATGGGGTTCGACTCCAAGGTGGTGATCACGGGCGACATTACGCAGGTGGACCTGCCCGGCCACAAGACCTCAGGCCTGATTGAAGTGCAGGGGGTTCTCAAAGGAATCCCCGGTTTGGAGATCGCCTACTTTGACGAGCACGACGTGGTCCGCCATGAACTTGTCCAGAAGATCGTCGCGGCTTACGCCAAGTTCAAAGAGGAACGCGAACGGCGCCGTCAGGAAGCCGCCGCGAACAGCAACGGCAAACCACCCGCCGCATGACCCTCGACGACAGCGGGCTGAGCGTTGCGGTGAGCAACCACCAGCGCCGACGGAGGGTCGATACCCATGCGCTGGCCAGAATCGCCCGGTACGCGCTCGACCTCGTCCATGATCACAACTCCCAACTCGGCATCGTGCTGGTGAACGACGCCACTATCGCGAAGCTCAACGCGCAATATCACGCCACGTCCGGCCCGACCGATGTACTCAGTTTCGATTACGGGGAAAGGCAGTGCGAACTAATCATCTCCGTTGACCGCGCCATTCAACAGGCCAGGCGTTTTCACACGACGCCGGCGCGTGAACTCATTCTCTACGTCGTCCACGGCATCCTGCATCTTCACGGCTACGATGACCAGACATCAAACGACCAACGACGCATGCGCGCGGTGGAGCGAAGGCTCATGTCACGGTTGGGTGAACATTTTGAATTCAAAGGCCTGATTTCACAACGAACGGCGATACGATAGCGTTGCGAGGTAAGTCTTTATTGACTTTTGCGACACAGTGAGTTCTAATTAGCCTTTGATAGTGATGATGCTAGGGCAAACGTTCGCGTTTAGGGGACAATGATAAAAGACGTCACGATGCGTTCTCTTCTGGGGAGCACGGCTTTCTTTATAGCCTGCACCATTCCGTCAGTCACTTCAGCCCAAACCAGAACGATACGCGTTGTTACCTACAACATCGAGGACGACGTTGGCACCACCACTCCGCTGCCAGGCCTAATTGCTCCCTCTAGCGGTGGAAGCGTGACTAACGGCGGTGTGCTCGAAGGAATTGGCGAAGAGATCCTGGGCGGCGATCCCGCGCAGCCGCTCGACATCCTGGCGTTGCAAGAGACGACCAGTAACGGGACCACGGTTCAGCCCATTGTGAATGGGCTGAACGTTTTCTATTCCACCCGTGGCATCTCCGCAGGCTACGCGATGAGCCCCGTTCAGGGTTCGCAAGTCGGAGGTAACACCAGCGGAAACGGCCCCAACGCTTTGGTTTACAATACGAATACGTTGCAATTGATCGCCTCGGTCGGAGTCGGCACGCCGCACGGGTCATTAAATGGGGAATATCGTCAGGTGATGCGTTACGAGTTTGCGCCAGCCGGTGTAACGCCGACAACGACAAATGAGTTCTATGTGTATGTGAGCCACTACAAATCCGGCACGAATTCCACCGACTTGACCGCCCGCCAAGGAGAAGCGGTGATCATCCGCAACGACGAAGCGACCAGTTTGCCCGCCAGCGCCCGGGTGCTTTATGTGGGCGATTACAACATCAGCGGCAGCGGCGAAGCGTCGTACCTGACAATCCTTTCCAACAGTGCGCCCAACGGTGTGGCACAGGGCGGTGGTATCGACCCCAAGAACGTGTCGGTCAATACCAACATCAATTGGACCACCAGTGCCAGTTTGTTCCTCAAGACAGAATCTGCCACAATTCTCCATTACCGTGATGATTTCCAGGTCATGACGAGCAACGTGTTTCATGGTGTTGCCGGCGGGCTGGCATTGGTTTCAGGGACATACCATGTATTCGGGAACGATGGCTCGACCCCCTACCTCGGCAGCGTGAATGATGGTAGCAACTCGTCCCTGAGCGACGATCTCAACACGAATGTCACGGGGATCAGTGCGACGCAGCTTTACCAGTACCTGACCACTGCCAGCGATCATTTGCCCGTAGTGGCCGATTACACGATCCCAGTTCCCTCGTCTGCGCCAGTGGCCAGCTTCAACGGTAGCCCGGTCAGCGGCGTGGCCCCGCTCGCCGTGACCTTTACGGACGCGTCCAGCGGCAGCGTCACCGTTTGGTCCTGGAACTTTGGCGACGGCGGCACGACCAATCTTGCGACCAACACCGTGCTCTACACTTACAACACCGCCGGTGTCTATAGCGTGACGGAAATCGTCAGCGGTCCCGGCGGATCGAGCACCAACACCCAGGTGAATTACATTACGGCGTGGACGCCATTCCAAGCCTGGCAGGTCCAGTATTTCGGCAGCATCACCAACCCGGCGGCGGGGGCGAATGCTGATCCGGACGGTGACGGCCAGAATAATCTGGCAGAGTTCCTGGCGGGCACCAACCCGACCAACAGCGCCTCGGGCTTGCGCATCAATTCGATCACCGCTCAGGGCAGCGACGTCCGGGTGACCTGGGCTACGGCCGGCGGTGAGACGGACGTGGTGCAAGCGACCGCTGGCTTACCGGACGGTTCCTATTCGACCAACTTCCTTGACCTGAGCCCAGTGATCATCATCCCGGGCAGCGGCGACGCCACCACCAATTACCTCGACAGCGGCGGCGCCACCAACATCCCCGCCCGCTTCTATCGCGTGCGGCTCGTGCCGTAGCGGCACCGGGCCCGGAAGAGTGTTAGCTTGTTTTCCAGCGGCCCTGTTGGTATAAGGGTTTTGCGGCATCCGGGGCTTTCGAAGGCGAACTGATGAAGTTGAACCCACGATGGTTTGGTTGCGCGTTGATCCTTTTTCGACTCTTGCAGGGCCAGGCCGCCATGCTCACTGGCCTCCGCCTCGTAACCAATTCCCCAGTATTTTATCGAGCGCGACCGGTGCAATGAGAAGCCTCTTCGTCGTTATCGGGCTTTCGCTCGCCACCGCCGCCCATGCCGCGCCGTTTCCGTCGCCTGCGGACTGGCGCGACGAGAACATTTACTTCATTTTCCTGGATCGGTTTTACGACGGCGATCCCTCCAACAACAATGTCGAAAGCGCGCACGGAGCACCCTATTCGCCGAGTGACAGCCACGCCATCCATGGCGGCGACCTGAAAGGCGTCCAGCAAAAGCTCGACTACATCAAGTCGCTGGGCGCGACCGCCATCTGGATCACTCCCATCCCCTACAACGTCGGCGGCTCCGCTTTCCACGGTTACGGGGCGCAGGACTTCCTCATGCTGGCGCCGCACTGGGGCACCATGACCGACCTCTCGAACATGGTCAGCGCGGCGCATTCCCGCGGGATCAAGGTCATCCTGGATATTGTCTGCAACCACAGCGGCGATCTTATTGACAGCGGCGACTCGGGCTACCCGAATTTCCTGGCACCGCCGGCGGGCTACAACATGCGGTACACCAATCCCAGCGAACAACACGCGCCCCCCTTCAACATCACCAACGCCACGCCCTCGACCTTCACGTCCATTTTCCATAACAACGGCGCGATACAGGATTTCGGCATCACCCAGCAGGTCGTGCTGGGAGAATTGTCCAGCCTGGACGATTTTGCCACCGAGACAACCTACGTCCGCACCAACATGGCCAACATCTACCAGTACTGGATCGGGGCGGGCGACTTCGACGGCTTCCGCATCGATACCGTGAAGCACGTGGACTATGGTTTCTGGCAGTACTGGTGCCCGCAGATCCACCAGTATGCCACCTCCATCGGCAAATCGAACTTCTTCATGTTCGGCGAAATCTTCGACAGTAACGAGGTGTTGGTGGGCTCTTACACAGGCACGATGGGTGGCGGCCCGTTCAAGCTGGATTCCTCGCTGGACTACCCGCTCTATGACACCGTCAACTCCGTCTTCGCCACCGCATCGGGCAACACGAAGCAAATCGAGACTCATTACAACGCGATTGCCGCCAACTACGACACCAACGCCTGGTATCGACTCGTCACGTTCCTGGACAATCACGACAATCCGCGCTTCCTGAGTTCGGGCGAGGCCAATGACAATACCAACCGGCTCGCTGTCGCGCTGGAGTTTCTCTACACCTCGCGCGGCATTCCGTGCCTTTACTACGGCACGGAACAGGCGTTCGACGGCACGACCGATCCGAACAATCGTGAGGACATGTTCGACGGCCAATTCGAACAAGGCCCATCGCTAGGGGACAATTTCAACGAGACGCACCCGCTCTATCAACTGGTCGCCCGGCTCAATAACTACCGCCGCCTCTACCAATCACTGCGCCGCGGCGTGCACAATAATCTCTGGAACACCTCCGGCGGCCCGGGCCTGTTTGCCTACTCCCGCGTCTTCAGCAACGAAGAGATTTTTGTCGTCTTCAACACGGCCAGTTCCACCCAGACGCTGACGAATCGCTCCACCACCTATTCCCCCGGCACCGTCCTCGTCAACTTGCTCAACACCAACGAAACCATTGTGGTCGTTTCCGGTGCCTCTACCAACAACACGCCCCTGATCACCGTGCCGACGATGACTGCGAAAATCTTCATCGCGCAATCGCTGGTCCAACCGCTGGATCCCGTCGTGATCAGCCAAACTCCGGCGCACGCGGCAACCTGCATCCCAACTTCCGCGTCGATTGTGCTGCAATTCAGCAAATCGATGGACACCAACTCGGTTCAGGCTGCGTTCTCCGTGACGCCGTCGACAACGGGCACTTTCACATGGGACACGCTTCACGATACCATGACGTTTACTCCGAGTACTGCCTGGCCCACCTTCACCACGAATCTGGTTCACTTGGAAACGAACGCGGTGGATTCGGTCGATGGCAATTCGTTCTCCGCGCCGTTCGACACCTACTTCGTGACGTCCACCACCAATACGATCACCACCAGTTCCACGCCTGCCGGTGGGGGCACGACCAGTGGCGGCGGGACGGTGAACTGCGGGTCGAACATCACCGTCTGCGCGACGCCAAACTCGTGCTACAGCTTCGTGTACTGGACACGGAATAGCAGTCTGGCAAGTACCTCAGCCTGCTATAGCTTTCTCGTGACGAGCAATGAGACCGTCGTGGCGAATTTTGCGAACGCGCTGGAGGCCCTGGCGACTGACAACACCGCCGATCCGGCGTACAGTTTCGGCTGGTCGAGCGGCAGCAACGGCGGCATCGGCTTCGACCCATGGGTGTTGACGAAGACAAGCACCGACGGCAATCGAAACGGCTTCTTCCTCGACTTGTCCACCGACAACCTGCCCCATGTGCCGCCCGGAATCGACACCAGCGGCAAGTCGTGGGGCATCTACGCGAACGGTAGCAACATCGCGGCGGCGTATCGGGCGTTTGCCATCGGCCCGGTGCAAGTCGGGGGGCAACTCCTGATCGACATGGACAACGGCGACAACGACGTGGCCGGCTCGGCTGTGGGATTCACCCTGCGCAACGGTGACGCCACGAACAGCCCTGCGGACTACACCACGGGCGCCCGCCTCCAGTTCTACCTGGCCGGTGGCAGCACTGGTTATACGGTCGCTGACGCTGCTGGCGCGTACGACAGCGGAGTGCCGTTGACGTACACGGGGTTGCATCTGATCTTCTCACCGGGCACGAATGATAGTTATACACTGACAATCATTACGGACGGAAGTGGGTCGACCAATACCATCAGCGGCACACTGGGCGGCACGCCGAGCGGCACGCTGGACAGTATTGCCCTGTTCAACGACAACGCCGGTCCCGGCGCTTCCCACAACGTCTTCTTCAACTCGCTTTCGGTGGCCAACTTCACGCCGATTACCCACACAATCAACACCAGTTCCTCGCCGTCTGGTGGCGGTTCAACCAGCGGAGGTGGAGTCGTAAACTGCGGCTCCAATATGACCGTATGCGCCGTTTCGAACGCGTGTTATCAGTTTGTGAACTGGACCGAAAACAGCAGCGTTGTGAGCAGTTCCCCTTGCTACGATTTCACGGTGTCTGGTGACCGCAATTTGGTAGCGAACTTCAGCCAGATCAATTACACGATCACGACGAGTTCCTCGCCGTCGGAAGGAGGAACGACGGGCGGCGACGGATCCAAGGTATGCGGTTCCAGCGTGACGGTGAGCGCAACGCCGAATCCCGGATACAACTTCGTGAATTGGACGGAGGACGACAGTCCGGTAAGCAGCGCCGGTAGCTACACCTTCACTGCGTCTGGTAACCGGAATCTGGTGGGGAATTTTGTCATCATCCAGGCAGCGCCTGTGGCCGATTTCACCGCCGACCCAACGAACGGGGCTTCACCGTTGCCGGTGACGTTCACTGACATTTCATCGGGAACGATTACCAACCGCTCCTGGGACTTCGGCGACGGCACTATGAGCGGAATTGCCAGCCTGACTCACTCGTACTCCACGGCCGGCGTGTATTCAGTGGCGCTGACAGTCTCGGGCCCGGGCGGGTCGAGTGCGACCAACCGGGTGAACCTGATCACGGTAACGAACGTGGTGAACACGCCACCAACAGTGAGCATCGTTCGGCCGGCCAACGGCATGTTCTACCCGCCCCTGACCAACCTGACGATTACCGTGGTCGCCAGCGCCACGGCTAACGACGGCGGGAGCATCAGCAAGATTGAGTTCTTTGCCGACGGCACGAAACTCGGGGAGACAACGTCCAACCCGGGGACGAACTTCCTGGTCCATCCGACGCTCGGCACTCATACGCTCACGGCGCGCACGACCGACACGCTCCTGGCGACGAACCTATCGAACCCGTCCACCTTCACCGTCGGCGCCAAGAACTCGCCGTTGGGCGATTGGGAAGTCACGATCAGTGGCGCCGACAAGGGCGCCCAGTTCCTGACCTTCGAGGATGATTTCAGCGCGAGCGGCTTCGGGATTCGCCTCAAGACATTTGGGCCGGACGATGTATCGGGTCACTGGGGCTTCAACGCGAAGGGGCAGGTGATGGGACCCTTCGTCGAGCAGACTGGCGCCACAACGAATTGGAGCGGCACGCTGTTGGGGACGGTGAAGAGCCTCAAGGGTGTCAATGGGACAGTGCCGACCACCACCTTTGGCACCTTCCACTGGAGGGGTGTGCCGGCCACAACGTTCCCGGATCTCAGCGGGACATGGACCGGACTGGTGACGGTCGTTAGGACAACGCCGGTGGCGGTGAGTTACGTGATCAGCTCCAACGCCAATGATTCCGGCGTCTTCGACATCGCGACGAGCGCGGATCCGGGTACGGTGGTGGGACAGTTGCTGGTGACATCACGGAACAAGGTTTATGCCTACGCCACGTTCAGCGGCAAGCGGCTCCGGTTGTCCGGCACCTTCAGTGTCGTGCGCCGTTCGCTGACGTTGCGGGGCACGGATGCAACCGCCGAGAGGGTCTCGGTTAAGATCTTCCAATAAGGACGGCGGGACGTACGCTGGCGTGTGATCTTGCACGCGAAGCGGCCCGCCCGGCTCAATGAAACCCCGACGACGGCAGCGGGGCCGGTTGGCCGACAACGGCTGGGATGGGTGCGCGTTGACAGAGCTGCCGTCGGCGTCTACGATGCCGCGTGCATGAACGAGACGTGGAAAAATCTGCGGAAGTCCTTCTTTGCGGGCCTGCTGGTCGTCGTGCCGGTGGCCGCATCAGTGCTCATTCTCCTGGGGATCTTCACCTGGGTAACCGATTTCATGCTGCCCGATTCCCTGCGCCAGCAGATGTTGACGCCGTTATATCGGATCGTTGCCTTGATTCTGTTTGTGGCGTTCACGATTGGGGTGGGGCGGGTGACGCGTCTGGTCGTGGGGAAGCGGATGGTGTCGGCCACGGAATCGATCATTACGCGTGTGCCCTTGCTGAACAAGACGTATGGGTTCATGAAAGAAATCAGCCAAACGCTGCTTTCGGGGAAGAAGACGATGTTTCAGCGCGTGGTGCTGTTGGAATATCCACGGCCGGGTGTGTACACGATCGGTTTCGTGACGAGTGAGACCGGGGGCGAGGTCCAAGAAAAAATGCGCGAGACGGTGATCAGCGTGTTTGTGCCGGCGACGCCGAATCCGACGAGCGGCTTTCTGCTTTTTGTCCCACGCGGGGAGTTGATCGAGCTGGAGATGAGCGTGGCGGAGGGCATGAAAATGGTGATTTCGTGCGGCACGGTCGTACCGCCGTACACGGCGAAGACGCGGCAGCCCGCCGCGCCCTTATCGCGGTAACAGCGAATGGACACCGAGCGCGCCGAAGGGATCGTCTTGCGCCGTCAGCCGGTTACGGAATCAAGCCTCATTGTCACCTGGTACACGCGCGAATTCGGCAAGCTGAAGACGCTGGCAAAGGGCGCCCGTCGACCGAAGGGCCCGTTCCAGGGGAAGATCGACTTGTTCTATCGCGATGAGATCATCTTTCTGCCGAACCGTCGGGGCAATTTACATCTCTTGCACGATTGCTTCCTCGAGGAGCCGTATGCACGATTGCGGGAGTCGGTTCAGTCATTGACAGCAGCTTCCTACGTATGCGAACTGGTCGAGATGGCCACGGAGCGTGAAGACCCGAACGTCCGGATCCATGAGCTGCTAACAGGGGTTTTGGATGCACTGGAGCGGCGAAACAATGCGGTTTTGTTGATCTGGTTTGAGCTTCAGCTACTGGCGGCTGCGGGTTGGGCGCCGAAATGGCAGGCGGCAACGAGTGTGAATAAGGTGCTACGATCACTCGCGAGCGCGTCGCTAAAGGGGGTCGAGCGCGTTCGCTTGAATACTGATCAAATCGTTGCAAGCCAGCAGGTTGTGTGGCAGTTGTGGGATGCGGAACTTGGGCGTAGGCCGCGGACACGACAGTTTCTGGAGGGGAGAATCAAGAATTGACTAATAGCCATACAGCCCATATATTACTTGGCTTACAAGGCAGCACCCGGTTTTTTTACCTATAAGCTGGTCAACTGTAGCCAAATGGAATAACAAAGTAGTCTAGGTTGAAAGGTTCGAGAGACAGGGAACGCTTGTCACGAAGCAGGCGCGAACGTAGCGAGCCAACCAAAAGAACTAACTAGAGGAGTTTGTAAGATCATGTCTACTCATGTTGTAGAATTCCCCTCTCACGAGCGGCCCCGTACGGAAGTCAATATCGTCCAGATGATCGGCATCGCGATCGTC
Organism: Verrucomicrobiia bacterium; assembly: GCA_041476745.1. Classification (GTDB taxonomy): domain Bacteria; phylum Verrucomicrobiota; class Verrucomicrobiia; order Palsa-1439; family Palsa-1439; genus Palsa-1439. The sequence goes on from JBGOTY010000072.1 coordinate 10,823, forward strand.
ATTACGGCCGCGGTGTTCGGCATTGCATTTGTCGTGGGTGGATTCGTCAAAGATTTGTTCATGGGCCGCGACAAGATCCTTATGGATCGCGTCTTTTTCCAAAGCATCATTACGCTGGTTTGGGCCCTGTCCACAGCCAATGTCGTGTTGAAAATGCTGCTGCTGAAAAAAGAGCGGGCGGCCATTGCGGAAAGTGGTTTGTCGGAGAACCTCGACATGACCGACAAAGAAGCGCTCATCGAACTCTACGAGCGTATCAAGTCACGTCCCGACATCACCGAGAGCCTCGGCTTGACCCGCATCGCGCGTGTGTTGGCCATGTGGATCAACACCGGCGACTTCGAGCGCACGGCGCAATACGCGCGCGAACAGGCCGACCTGGATGCCGCTGTGTCCGATTCCACCTTCCGCCGCAACCGGTTGTTTATTTGGGCGATGCCGCTGCTCGGGTTCGTCGGTACCGTGTTTGGCGTGGCGAACGGCATCAGCAATTTTGCGACGTTTTTGCACCAGAACGCTGTTTCGATGGACCAGATCAAGGACGCGATTGGCGGCATCACCACCGGCCTGGCGGTCGCGTTCTTCTGCACACTGCTGGGTTTGTTTACCGCCGGTTTAGCGGCGTTTCCGAGCTTGATGGCCGAGCGCAAGGAGGAAGAGATACTCGGCGAGGTCGATGAACTGGTTGAGGATCGCCTGCTTTCGCGCATGCCTTCGGCGGAAGCGCAGAAGGCGTTCCCTGTGGACGAGATGGTCGCCGCGATCCGTCAGGGGATGGAGGGCATGCAGACGCAATCGAAATTCCCCGTGGAAGAACTGGCCCAGGCCATCGACGCCGGTTTTCGCCGACTGCCCAACCCCGATCGGTATGAGGAAGTTTTTTCGCGCGCGATCTCAAAGGCGGGAGACGTGATCAACCAAAAGTACGACGAATTTGCGCAGAATTACGAACGGCGCATCGGGGAGTTGGGTTCCCAACTCGGCGGGAAGCTGGAAGGCGTGGCCAGCAACTTCAACAATGGCACGCAGCGGATCATGTCGGAGCTCACCAAGACGCAAGAGCGCAATCTGGAGATTTACACTAAGAACGAGCAGAAGCTGGCGGACAAGTTCGACGACTTAACGGAGCAACTCACCCGGATCGCCAGGGAACAGTCCGAGCAGTTTGGTGAGGCCCACGAGAAGTACGTCGACGCCATCCAGGAATTGGACAAGAAGGAAATTGCGCGCTTCGAGAAGATGGTGCAGGAATTCAGCCAGCTCTCCACGCGGTTGGCCGATTCGTTCCGACAGGCCGTTTCGTCCCTGGAGAGCGCGTCCACGCGCTACAGCGAACGCATGCACCAGTCCGTCGAGTCGCTCAATGAGCAGCTCGAGAAGGTCACCCAATTGGGCACGGAGATCGACAAGGTGCTGCGGACGACGCAGGTGATGGAAGCGACC
>JBGOTY010000073.1:0-12213 GCA_041476745.1 Verrucomicrobiia bacterium
AAGCGTCACCATGGCGACGAGCACCTGGTGTGGCGTGAGCAGGTGTTTCGGTCCCGTCGCCGCGTCGAGCAGGAACACGGCGCCGTAGTCGCGCCGCAGAAAACCGATGAGGAACGCGCTGGCCGTCTCCCGCGGCAGCCCGAGCCAGCCCGTCACGAGCGGTTCGCCGAGCCGCGCGATCTTGTCGAGCATGCGCAGCTTGTCGAGGACAAACAGAATCATCGTGCCGAGGACGAACAACGGGATGACCTCTTTGAGGTACCATTCGAGTCGCGCGAACGTCTTCGCGACGACATTCCCAAGGTGCGGGCGGCGCATCGGCGGCAACTCCAGAATGAAATCACTGGTCTCGCCGCGATATAACTTCGCCGCCAGCCAGCCGATGACGCAGGAGATGAGAATCATCAGAATTACCCAAAACACGACCGCAGGGATGGAAATACTGGCCATCATGGCCATCAGCACGCCGAGTTGTGCCGAACATGGCACGGCCAGCGCCAGAAGCAGCGTCGTGATTACGCGTTCCTTGCGGGTTTCGAGGATGCGCGTGGTCATGGTCGCCATCGTGTCGCAACCCAACCCGAGTACCATCGGCAATACCGCCTTGCCGTTGAGGCCCATGCCGCGAAACAGACGGTTCAGCATCACCGCGAGGCGCGACAGATAGCCCGAGTCTTCCAGCACGCTGAAGACGAGAAAGAACGTCGTGACAATCGGCAGCACAATGGCCAGCGAGTAGCTGAGCGCCATGGTGATCACGCCATATTCGCCGACGAGGAAATCATGCGCCAACCGCCTCACTTGGGTCCACCACCCGAGCGTTGCACTCGGGGCAAGCGAGTAGGTTGGCGCTGTGACCATCTGGGTGTTCTCCCAGATAGAAATCCCGTGTGTTGGTGAGAGCGGGATTTCCAAGGTGTAATGAGATTCTTGCGTGTCGTGCGTGTGCGGGAACGGCAGCGCGGTGTCCACCACGCAGATGGCCCACGGGTTGATGTAGCGCCCGAACACGACCTTCTCGAAAAAACCAACCGCCGTGCCCGCGCCGAGCAGGCCAACGAACCAAAACGTGAAGTAAAGAACCAGCGCCACCAGGGCGAGACCTTTGATTGGATGCGTCGCCCACCAGCCAAGCTTCTGAGCGAAGCTCGCGTGGCGCGGCTGCGTGATCGTGTACACTTGGCCGAGGATGGCGCTTGCCTGAGCGAGTTGGGCCTCAAACTCCGTGGGGTAAGGACGGTTGCCCGGGGCGTCCGCCGGCAGGCTCGGGATGCGCGCCCTACCGATGGCTTGCTGCAACAAGTGAACTCCTGTTCCGGCGATGGCGATGGTTGGCACAACAGGAACACCGAGGATCTCGCTGAGCTTGCGGACATCGATGCGACCGCCGCATTTATCGAGTTCATCCATCAAATTCAACACGAGCACCATCGGGCGACGAAGCTCAGCGAGTTGCAAGGTGAGCAGCAAGGCGCGCCGGAGATTCTTGGCGTCGGCCACTTGCACAATCGTGGCTTCCGGGTAATCGCGCAGCACGTCGCACGTCACCCGGGCATCTTCCGTGCGCGGTGCAAACTCATTCACACCCGGCGTGTCGAGCACGGTGAATTCCTTGTTATCGATGAACGTCCCACCGCGGGCAATCTCGACGGTAGTGCCGGGATAGTTGGAAATGACAACAAACTTGCCCGTGAGTCTGTTGAACAGGACGCTTTTGCCGACGTTGGGGTTGCCAACAAGCACCAGCATGGGCTGGGTTGTGGCTGTCTGGCGGTCTACTGTCGATACGCCGTTGTTTTCGTGGCAGCGCATGGCCATTAGTAAACGAACGATTCCAGTTCATAGCGGCCGATGTGTGGTCGTCCGCGTTGTTCATCGAAGTAAAGGGCATCGCGAATGGCTTGTTCCTGACCGCGCATCTCGACGGCGGACAATGGCGCCATCGCCAACGCACGCGTCTGCTCCGCGTAGCGGCTCTGTGGGTAAATCACGAGCGGGGAGAAGTAGATAAAATCGTTGCGGCCCAGCGGCAGTTCGTTGATCAAACGGGCCGTCTCCCGAACGTGCGCTTCGGCGAAGTCATGGCCACCTGCTCCCAGCAGCGCGATCACACCCACCACGAGGCCCACTTCTTTCAAGCTCGTCACGCAGCGTGCGATGCTCGCGCTCGTCGCCGGCTTGCAGAGCCATTTCAATAAATTGTCGTCCCCCGTTTCCAGGCCGAGATACACGCGACGTAGACCGAGGTTGCGCAGTTCCTCAAATTCCAGCGGCGTGCGGTCCGGTCCCGTGAACGCATCGAGAAATGTGCTCACTCCGTCGAAGCGGGTCTTGTGTCCAAGCCACCAGTTCGCGGGCACGTGCTCGTCCCCACAGGGCGGAAACTCAAAGTGATCGCGGAGCACCCCGAAGATCTCCACCAAGTCGCGCTGCGAGAGCGTGAGCGCGTTGGCTTCACCGAGAAAAATCGACCGACGCGACCGCAGCGCCTCACCTTGGTACGCAATCGCGTCTTGCAGGTGGCGGCTGAACTGATCGGGCGTTTTGCGACCGTAGAACACGCCGCGATATAATTCGCAAAACAGGCAGGAGGAATACGCGCAGCCTTCCGTGGCCTGCAATACGAGCGAGTTATACTGGTCGGGCGGCAGCACGGCGACACGACCGTAGATCGAATGGAACTTCTCAGCATCGCGACGCGCCTGTTCCAGCCCGAATCTCGTTCCCCGTTCGACCAATGGCAGGATTCCCACCAACGCCTCCGACGGGCCGGGTTTGGAGTACTCGATATTGACCACGCCACCGCCCAATTCCGCAAGAACAGACAGGACCATGCCTTGCGCCTCGGTGACAAGCGCGTCAGCCGCATCCGTCGTGAGCATCTGGCGCTCGATGCCGCCGCCTTCTTCCGCCGCGCGCTTGCGGGTCAACAACGCCCGATGCGACAGACCGCGTCGACGGTATTCATGTGGTCGGGCAACTTTCGTTAGGCGACCTTCGAGGTCGTAGTGCAATGCCAACTCCTTCTCGAAGTAGAGCGCAAGTTCCAGTGCCGAGAGCGCGAGGTAGACACGCTCGCCGTTTCTCAGACGCACCTGCAGCCCCGCGGTGTAGCGCGGCACTTCACCAAGCCCCCGGGTGCGCTGATATTGCAGAGTATTCGTGCCCGTTGTCATTGCGACCGTCATAAAACCGCGAAATTGTCTTGCGAGGGCCGCCCGCCCGCGCACCCCGTTAGATCGTCAGTGCATCCGTTTCCGCGAGACCGACCTCGTTGTCCGTCAAATAACATGCGGGATCCGAAGCCCAGGGATCGCCGTACACTTGTGCCGCACGCACTCGGAAACTGCCGCCGCAAATCTCTTTGAACCGACACTGTCCGCAGCGGCCTTTGAGCAGCGGCAGACGATTGCGCAAGCCCGCGATTAACGGGATCGAATTGTCGGACCAAATCTCACTGAAGGGGCGTTCCCTCACGTTGCCGAGCGTTGCGGACTGCCAGAACTGGTCGGGATGGACGTTGCCCCGCGTGTCGATATTGCCGATGCCGACGCCGGATGAATTCGCGCCGCCGCCATTCCATTTCATCAACTGGTAGACTTCCTCGGCGCGCGCCGACTCGCGCTCGCGCAACTTCAGATAGAGGTAGGCGTTGTCCGCGTGATTGTCGACGGTCAGAATTTCTTTCTTCAATCCGCGTTCGTGAAACGCCCGGGTACGTTCCAAGATGATGTCCATCGCGCGACGAATCTCCGCGGTCGTCAATTCGTCCGCCGTGTTACCGCGGCCCGAGTAAACAAGGTGGTAAAAGCAGGCGCGCTGGATGTCCTCGGCTTCGATAAAATTGAAGATGTCATGCAAGTCCATGCAGTTGCGGCGCGTGAGCGTGAGGCGCAGGCCGACCTTCTGGCCAACGGCGCGGCAGTTGCGCATTCCGCGCACGGCGCCATCAAACGCCCCCTTCTTGCCGCGGAACAAGTCATTCGTCTCGCCGATACCATCAAGGGAAATGCCGACGTAGGTGAGACCGATTTCGTGCAGCCACTGGGCTATCGGCTCGTCGATCAGCGTGCCGTTGGTGGACAGCGTGACGCGCAAGCCGCTCGTGGCGGCGTACTCCATTAGTTCCAAAAGATCGGGTCGCGTGAGCGGTTCACCGCCCGAGAACAGCACGGCGGGCACCTTGAACGCCACGAGGTCATCGATCACGCGCTTCGCTTCGTCGTGCGTCAGTTCGCCGGAATACTTCTGCGCGTGGCTGTCGGAGTAACAATGCACGCACCGAAGGTTGCAGGTGCGCGTGACGTTCCAGACAACGATTGGGCGTCGTTCAGCAGCCGACTTCGGCGCGCCGTGGCCGTGGCCATATCGCAGGCCATCGGCGGGTTGTTCTTCGCCACAGTAGAGCTTGGTGATATTGACCATGATGCGACCTCCTGATTTCGCCAGACCTAGAGTGCCTCCTCCAAAGCTTGCTGTTTCCGCGTGCGTCTCGGCTCGTAGACGCAATGCGGTTCCTCGGCCATGTAATTGCCGCGCGTCGCATAAAACGCGCGGGCGCGGCAACCGAGACAGATCTTCTTGAATTCGCACAGTCCGCATTTGCCTTCGAGTTGCTCGACGTCGCGCAGGCGGCCGAAAACCTCCGAGTGCTCCCAAATCTCACGCATGGGCTGGCGCTTCACGTTGCCCGCGCTGACCGGCAGATAACCGCATGGGAAAACCTCGCCCGAGTGTGACACGAAGCAAATCGCGCTGCCGGCGAGGCAGCCTTTCGTCATCGCCGCCATGTTGGGGCCGCCATTGCCGTGACCGCTTGGACGACTGTTGCCACGAGCCTGAACGCGGCCCGGTTTGCCATGGCTGTGCGATGCTTCGATGCGGACGTGCTCGACGGCGGCGCGCTGGCGCATCACGCGGAAGTAATGCGGGGCGCACGTGGCCTTGAGATGGATCTCGCGTTCCTTGCTCCTGTCGTACATCCAATTGAGCACCCGCTCATATTCATCGGCGGGCAGCACATTGGACTCGGCGATCTGCACGCCGCAGCCGACGGGGACGAGCATGAACAGGTGCAGCGCGTCGGCCCCCAGTTCCCTGGCCATCGCGTAGACCGTCTCGATCTGGTGGACATTGTGTTTGGTGATGGTGCAATTGATCTGCATGCTCATACCGAGGCGACGCAGGTGGCGAAAACCACTCAACGCGGCGGCGAGGGAGCCGGGCTGGCGACGGAAACTGTCATGCGTCGCTTCGTCCGCGCCGTCGATACTAATGGCGACGCGTTGGATGCCGCTGTCGACGATGGCGTGGGCGATATGCTCGTCGATAAGCGTGCCGTTGGTTGCCAACGCGACGGGCAGGCCGTGCTCCGTGGCGTGCCTCGCGATCTGGAAAATGTCGGGGCGGAAGAGAGGTTCACCCCCGGAAAGGACCAGGATCGGTCTGGCGAATTCAGCCAGGTTGCGGACAAATACCAACGCCTCCTGGGTGGAAAGATCGGTTTTCATGAGCTGCTTGCTCACGTCGAGGCGGCGGCAATGAATGCATTCGAGGTTGCAGCCCGCAGTGGTCTCCCAGAAGAGGAGCCTGAGCTCACTGTGGTTATCGGTTGCCGCGACCATGGCCACTAAATGATTTAGCAGCGACGGTGCCAGTATGGCCGACGTTTTGGTAACTATCAGACACCCAGCATATTACAGGTATGTCCCGGACGGACGTATGCCTGGGAGAACCTGACAAGTTGACGGCTCGCACGACTGCTTATGGACAACTTGTCAGGCGGACCTGTGTCAGAATCGAACCGTGCAGCTGGCACTGGCGAGATGTGCCGTATAGTTGTTGCTGCCACCGCTGCTGGGTTCGTTGTACTCGTAGAAGCCGTAACGCAGGCGCGCGATCACGTTCTTGCTGATTTTGCGGCTGACGCCCGCGAGCAGCGCGTGGCGTTGGAACTCCAAGCCAAGTGGCAAGCCAGCAGAGGAGTTGTCGCTGAAATTGTCTGAACGCGAGTAACTGTACTCAAGGGTGAGATCGGTCTTGTTATCGAGCGTGTAGCCAGTCGTGCCCATAATCGTGTAGACGTCGCCGCGGTACGTCTGTACCGACGGATCATGGTTGGCGAACGCCACGGTGCGCGTGTCCTGCAATGAGAAGTAGCCGGTCAAATACCAGCGTGACATCGGCGTGACCGTGGCGCTGACGCTGTAGATATTCGCGTCGTAATCGCCCGACTCCAGCGAACCGCCCGGCGCAAGCAGAGGAACAGCTTCGGAGGAGGTCCGGGTGTCGGTCGAAACGAGTTGGTAAGTGAACGCGACACTAAAGCGCGAGCAGGGGCGCAACGTCAGCTTGCCCATCGCTTCATCGGTAGTAAAGTCCTGCGCAGTGATGAACCCGGGATAACCCGGCAACGTGTCCGCTTCGTAGTCGTAGTCATTATTGGCGACGTAATGCCGATAGCGGCCAGCTAGCGTTATGCGAGGAAGCGGTGCGGTGTTGAAACCGACGCGATAATCCTGACGGAAGACCGTCGAGTCGGTGCCGAGGGCGAGGCTCGATGCACCGTCCTGCGTTTCCTGTTCATCCAAATCGATTTGCTCTTCCGTCCACTGACCTTCGGCGTACAGGGTCGTGTAGGGGATCTTGGTGTAGCGCGCGCCAAGGGTTTCCGAAAGGCTCTTGGTGTCATTGGCCGAGTGAATCAGGTTGGTTGTGGTGGGAGAGACGCCTTGCGTCAGCAGCGCGCCAGTGAAACCATGCGTATCGGTCTTTTCAGCCTGTAACCCGGCATAGAAACTGAGGCCCTTGAATGGTCCGAACATGGAATTCAGGTTGACCACATGGGAATCCAAATCGACATCGATAACGCGGGCCAGCCAGTTGTTGTCGAACGGGCCCAAGGGCGGCGGGGTGACAACTTGCATGCTCCCGTCGCCGGAAAGTGAACTGAAGAGATAGCCGAGCGACCAGTACACCTTGTCATTCACATGGCTGTCCATGTGGAATGTGTTGTAGAAGGCGTCATGTCCGTAGTCCTCGTGAATCGTTACCGTCTGGCTGGAACTGGTGTTGAGATTGACCGAGGTATCGGCACGGGTGTCATTCATGCTGAAGTGTTCGTACCGAAAATCGTCTCGCAAGTGTACCCTGCTGATGTCGTACTCGCCGCTCAATTTCACGATGTCGGTGTGCTCGTCGATGTCCTTGGAAGACGGATAAATCTTGCGTGTAGTGGTGCCCTGTGTGACACCGCCCCATTCCAAGAGGGATTTGTCGCCGTCGCGATATTGCCGCTCGTAGCCGACAATCACCTTCGGAAGATTGGGCAATGTCAGTCCGGCTTCGAAGAAGATGTCGCCAACGTCGACTCCCAAATCCTGGTTCAGCTTGAAGGATGACGGCGTAAACGGGCGGAAGAATCCACCCGTATTGTTGTAATACTCGCGATACTCGGTGAACCCGGCACGGACAAAGCCAAAGTCCTTCTTCGTCAGTTGCAACTGGAGCTTGTAGTCGTGGTCATCGAGGATAAATCGGCCTTCGCCATCCAGGGTCGTGTCCTTATTGATGTCGGCATGCAGCGTCGCGTCCTCGATGCCGCCGGTCCAACCATCCTTGATCCCCACGTCTTCACGGAACTTTTGAGTATTGCCGGAGACCTTGGCATAGGTCGCCTCGGGTGTGACAGAGACTTGGAGCGTGGAATTCGTTGCCGGTTCATCCGCGCGAGCTGTTCCAATCCCCGCGATCCCTATCGGCAGTGTGACCAGGAGCAATCTCAAGAAGATGCGTTTCGTCGACATGGCTGTGTCAATACCGCAAGTGTGAGTTGATGTCTGAACCGTGAACGGCGGTGTGACAACCCGCGCTGAAGCAAGTGCCCTGCTGCAGGAAAGGCGTGTGATCGAACGTGCCGATGAACACCTGACCTGCCGTCTTGGGCATCGCGATCTGCGCGTGGCACTTCAGGCACAGGTTGTTGTCGCGCTCGGTCAGCATTTTCGAATTGATGGAGCCGTGCACGTTGTGGCACGACGTGCAGCCTTCGCGCATGGCTTCGTGCTCGAACACGTGCGGCCGGGCCTGCTCGCGATGGCACTGTGCGCAGTCCTGGTTCACGCGACCGACCTGCATCTCCTTCGGTTTGAGAATATCTTCGCCATGCGGATCGTGGCAGGATGTGCAACTCATCCGGCCTTCCTTGACCGGATGATGGAATTGCAGGCTGAACTCGGCGTTCTTGTCCAGGTGACACTGGAAACAGGCTTCGGGGCTCTTGCCGGGATTGACGATCAACTTGCGGTCGCCGCCGGAATCCACGTGTAAACTGCCGGGCCCATGGCAACTCTCGCAGCCCTCACCCTCCACCCTTGGACCTTCGCCGGGAATCTGAATGCGGGCGTGCTGCGTGAGCTTGAAGTTCTTCACTTCCTTCTCGTGGCATAACGCGCATTGATCCATCCCCACGTATTTGGCCCCGGGAATCATCGGCGGGGCCAGAACCACGCGGTCGACCGTCGCACAGGAGATAGCGATGATCGCCGCCGCCACGCTACCGATCAGGCCGGCGAGAACTCTCACCCGCAGGAACCTTCCTTGTGGCTTGCCCTGGCTCATCGAGTTCGAGGTCTCCTTCACGTGCTCGTCCCGCTTACCTGAAGTCGGCGGTCGGGAAATCTGCCTGGAACGAATTGCCGCCCGTATTGGTGCTCAGCACCGTGTAGCTCCATTGCAGCAGGCGGACGGTGAAGGCCGTGTTGTGGACGCCGCGACTCAGTTCGCGCTCGATCAGGAACTCGTTCCAGGCGGCGTTGCGTTGCGCGGCATAGACGACGGGGAACGACGTACGGTTGGTATAGCTCGTCCAATGCGAGCCGCCGGTGCCGATCGTCAGGCCGGTGGACAGCATTTTGTTCACCAGATTCGTGAGCAGGCCAGTCACTTCCGTCTGCACGCCATTGACAGTGCCGTCACCATCATAGTCGCCGCCATGGGGGCGCCCGGAGACGAGGACCGAGATGTGGTCGAACTCGGAAACTGGATCGACGCCCGCGTGACATTGGTTGCAGGCCGCAAGGTTGTCTTCACCGGTCAGCCTGTCAGTCATACTGAACGTGTGGTCGCCGAACGTGTTGCTGCCCGTTTTATACATATGGCAATTCACGCACTTGGCCACGCCTGCGTGAGCAGAGTTTTCCAGCGTCACCGAGGCGAGCGAGTTCGTTACGCCGCCGACGACCGTCATCACGTTGGTCGAGGCGCGGAGACCGAGCAGAACATCCGTCGCGGTACTCTCGTGCGGTATGGTTGTTGCGGAGGCATACGTTGCCGGAGGACTCCGTCGCGCATTGTGACAGAACATGCATGTCGCCGAGGGGCCCTGGCCGGTCAGCACCGGCGGCGTGGCCGGGTTTACCGAATCATCCAGTGTCACTGTATCGTAGATGCGCACTTGATGAGCTTCCGCCGGGAACTGCGCGCCGTTGTGGGGATCGTGACAGCCTGCGCACGTGAGGCGCCCGGCTTCGAGGCGGGTGAGCGCCTTGCCTTTCAGGTTGTCCACGAAACTGGCCGGAGAATGGCACTTCGTGCATGACGGATTGGCCGCTTCCGAGAAAGCCACATTCAGATAACCGTCATCGGCACCGTGCGGTCCCAGCCGCCACTGTTGGACACGCTGGTTGTCCTCGGCATTTTCCTGGTGGCATTGTCCGCATACCGCGACGTCCAAATTCGCGGACTCCTTGCCGGGGTGCTGGCTGCCGGGGCCGTGGCAACTTTCGCACGCGATATTGGCCTTGTCCTTCAATGCGGCTGGCATCGCGGCGTAGTTGCCCACCTGCAATGGGTTGGGGAGTGTCCAACCAAGTTGTTGTTGGACAGCGTAAAAGTTTCCATTTGTTGCTAACGGCGACTTGTTGTAGCCCACCGTGTGACAGGCGAAACAACTCTCGTCATAGTCGGGCGCCAAAAGACCATCGACCCCACGTTGGGCCATCGTCGCGTGCAACGTCCGGGTCCACGGAGTGTAATAATCCTCCAGCCCGACTTGGGGACTGGTCCCGTGGCACGAGGCGCAGGTGGACACGCCAACGTAGGTCGCGCCACGCACCGTCACGAAGGAAGAGTTGGTCTTCCCGCCACCGGTCACGGTGAGTTGCAGCACGTAATCACCTTCCACATCCGGCCGCAGCGACGGCGTGCGTGTCTTCGCGTTTTCCAAGACCGCTGTCGAACCTGTCGGTTTCGCTGTGACAGCCCAACTATAAGTCGAGGCATTGGTACCGTTGGGTGCTGCCGTAAGGTACTGACGTTCGCCGACCGGGATGGACGGCTGCCCCGGCGAGACACTGCTGGAGATCACGGTGACGCTTCCCGTCGCGGAATGCGACGCGGCGTCCGACACAACGACCTGGAGATCGTACGTGCTCTTCGTCACCTGCTCGGAGGTGAGACCGACGAGGTTTGAATTGGAGGCCAGGTCAAACGTGTTGTCCAAATTGATGGGTTCTACAACGTTGGTCGTGCCGCCGCTGGTCACTTCCAGCGTATTCGTGAAGCTGGTCAGCGGCAGGGTGTTGAACTTCGGCGCATTTGTGGTGCTAGAGTTGAAAGTCGCGTTCGTCCGCACATCGGTGTCGGTAATCGACCACGCGTAAATGATGGGCGGGGTCATGCCGTTGGTGGAAACAGCATCCGCGTTCACGGTGACGTTGGAATTGAAGCCGACGTCGTACCAGGTCGTCTGTGGGACAGCGGGCGTTGTGGGGGGAACGTTGATCGTGATCAGAATTGACTTCCCACCAATGCCTCGCTTGTTGAATCTCGCAGTCACTCGCAGCCTCGCCGTGCCATGGAAATTGGTCGGGATGGAGATCGCGGCACTGCTGACGGTGTCGAAACCAACCGGGAGCGAATTGCTCAGGATGGGAAAACTTCCCCTCCAGCCTTTCGCCCTGACGGTCGCTCTGCCAATCACCGAGCCCGAGCTGGTGACGATGAGATTGAGTTGATACGAAAGGGTCCCGCCAGAGATGAGATCGCCTCCGGTCAGCACGGTTCCAAGCTGTGCGCCAACAGCCGCTGCGTGTGTTTGTGTGGCGATCAAGGTAGCCAGCACGACGACCAACGCGCTGACTCGTTTCAGAAGATATGTTCCCGGCATATTCGTTGTCCTCCATTTCACTACTATCGCAGTGAGCGTGCCAGCGGCGTGCTCCAGTTCTGTAATATCCACAATTGCAATTACTTACCAAGTGACAAACAGGGTATTAGAACGGTCGGTCACTGAAACTTGCGCGGAATCGCTCAGGAATCTGCGCGCTTCCACGCAATGGAGCGGGTGCTTGTCGCTCTGGCATGATCGTTTTCGGCGCGTTTGTAGGGAGAATCCATGCGCGGGCACAGACAGTGCTAGACGCGAGAAGCTCATGCTTTCAGGCAAGGGATTGGGATTGTTGCTCGTGGTGATCAGTGCGGCCGCGATCGCGTTGACTGCGTTCGTGATCTACCTCAGCACGACCCCGCGGTGATCGATGCAAACAAGACCCCATGAGTCCGGTCAATCGTTCGCGTTGCGAGCGTTCGGCTTTGGTTTCAGCACGTTAGCGCGCTGTGGCTGGGCTCGCTCACTGGTTCCAGAAGCGCGTACTTGCTCAATCGTCGGCGCAGTGCGTCGCGCTCAATGCCGAGCAACTCGGCGGCGTGCGTTTGATTGCCGCCGGCGCGTTCCATCGCTTGCAACACCAACTCCCGCTCCACGTCCACCAATGCGACACCGGTGGCGGGTAGTTCGATGATCCACTTGCCGCCGCGCTTTGCGCCCGCTCGAATCTCGGGGGGGAGATGTTTCGGCAAGATCACCTGGTCGGCTTCGAGAATCACGAGCCGCTCGATGACATTGCGCAGTTCGCGCACGTTCCCGGGCCATGGATAATTCTGCAATGCTTCGAGAGTTGCCGGAGACATTTGCTTGAGCGGCTTCTTGAATTCGTGCGCGAAGCCTTTGAGGAAATGCTCGGCCAGCAGCGCAATGTCCTTGGGCCGTTCTGCCAGCGTTGGCATATTCACCGAGATAACTTTCAGGCGGTAGTAAAGGTCCTGGCGGAACTCCCCATGCGTGACCGCCTCTTCGAGGTTTTTATTGGTCAATGCGATGACGCGCACATCCACGCCGATGTCTTGCGCTCCGCCGACCCGGCGGAAGTGCCG
>JBGOTY010000074.1:0-12207 GCA_041476745.1 Verrucomicrobiia bacterium
AAGACGAGATGCGCCAGATCGCGAAGTTCCTCGTAGGTATTTCGCGCGATATTCCGTGGCATTGCACGGCGTTTCATCCCGACTATAAGATGACGGACCGTGATTACACGGCGGTGCGCACGATCGTTCGCGCCTGTGAAATCGGCAGGGAAGAGGGCCTGCGCTACTGTTACGCGGGCAATTTGCCCGGCCACGTCAGCGATTGGGAGAACACCCGGTGCCCGAACTGCGAACAGCTGTTGGTGGAGCGTTCCGGGTTCACGGTTCAGGGTTATTGGTTGACGGACGCCGGCAAGTGTCCAAAATGTTCTACTGCCATCGCTGGCCGCTGGGATGCAGTCAAGACCCGTGCGGCTCTCGATCGGTTTAACACCCTTGACAGAATTCCGCACTCTGTCCGACCCTCTTGAAGCGACCATGCTGGCCGCAGGAATGAACGCGCAACAGACTCTCTTCACCAAAATGGTCGGTACCCGCGCGCCTCGAGCGGTGATTATGATTCGCCTGGTGGTCGGCGCCGTATTTCTTTCCGAGGGCATCCAGAAGTTCCTGTTTCCAGAGCTGCTGGGTGTGGGGCGTTTCACCCGAATCGGTATCCCGTCTCCCGAAGTGATGGGGCCGTTTGTCGGCGCGGTGGAGATTGTCGGTGGCGCGTTGATCCTGTTGGGCTGCCTGACCCGGCTGGCTGTCATCCCGCTGGTGATCGATATTTCCGTGGCGATTATCTCGACAAAGATCCCGATCCTGTTGGGACACGACTATGGGTGTTTCCACGTTGCCAAGCTGGCCCGATACGGTTTTTGGAGCATGGCCAGTGAGGGCCGCGCCGATTTTTCAATGCTGTTCGGCCTGCTTTTTCTGCTAATCGTCGGCGCGGGAGTCTGGTCGGTTGATGCCAAGCTCGCGGGAAGGAAGACGCCGATGGACGATGGTTCTGGGGATAAGCCAGAATTCCGCAGGCGCTGAGGCCGTTCTGAACCGCCACCAAACGTCGGATAATGGACGGCGACCGGAAACTTGCTATTGTGGGAGTGATTTCATTATTGCAAACAATTCTGCGAACGAAGAGGACAGATTATGGATTACGTGAAGTTGGGGAAGAGCGGTCTAAAAGTCTCCCGAATTTGCCTGGGCTGCATGAGCTACGGCGCGCCGGAGCGTGGCACGCATCTTTGGGCGCTCAAAGAAGAGGAGAGCCGTCCGTTCATCAAGCGCGCCCTTGAATTGGGCATCAATTTTTTCGACACAGCGAACGTCTACTCGGCCGGCACCAGCGAAGAGATTGTGGGGCGGGCGTTAAAGGATTTCGCCAAGCGCGAGGAGGTGGTGCTGGCGACGAAGGTGCGCGGACGGATGCGGCCGGGGCCGAATGGCGAGGGGCTGTCGCGCAAGGCTATTATGGGGGAGATCGATGCGAGCTTGAAGCGGCTTGGCGTGGACTACGTGGACCTTTATCAGATTCACCGATGGGACTACGACACGCCGATCGAAGAAACACTGGAGGCGTTGCATGACCTGGTGAAGGCTGGGAAGACGCGATACATCGGCGCGTCGTCGATGTTTGCATGGCAGTTTTGCAAGGCGCTTTATTTGGCAGATCGTCATGGCTGGACGCGTTTTGTTTCGATGCAGAACCACTACAACCTGCTGCACCGCGAAGAGGAACGCGAGATGATGGGTTTGTGTCAGGCGGAGGGGATCGGTGTCATTCCGTGGAGTCCGCTGGCGCGCGGGCGGTTGACCCGGCCTTGGGACAAGAAGGAGAGCACCGAGCGTGGCGGGAAAGATGAGTTTGCAAAGAAACTGTATGGGGCGAAAGAAGAGTCGGACAAGCTTGTAGTGGAGCGCGTGAGCCAAGTCGCGCGCAAACGCGGCGTCCCGCAGGCGCAAATCGCCCTGGCGTGGATGCTGCAGAAGCCTTACATCACATCGCCCATCATCGGCGTGACGAAGGTGCAACATCTTGACGATGGAGTGGCGGCGCTGTCGGTGAAGCTTTCACCCGAGGAGATTGTGTCGTTGGAGGAGCCGTACGTGCCGCATCCGGTGGTTGGATTTTCGTGAGCGGGAGGACGGCGGGAGGGGAGTCGAATTGCTTCTGCCGGCGCCAAGATGAAGGAAGTGAGTTCTTGAGGACAGTCCGTTATCGGCAGATCGCAGTATTAGCAGCCAGCGGGGCCGTTTTGATCGTTGTTTCGTGGAAGGCAGCGACGCTGCTCAACTGGAATCCTCGTTACCAGGTAGGCCAGGAAATCGACCGTCTTAACGGCGTGGCGGTATTCTACAATGGAGGCATTGATCATTCATCCGGTAGAAGGCTCGCCCCGGATGGCTACAATTTGGGGATTAAATTCCAGTGTGTCGAGTTCGTGAAGCGTTACTACTATGACCATCTGCACCACAAAATGCCTGACTCGCACGGTAATGCCAAGGACTTCTTCAATCCGTCATTGCCAGACGGGGCACGGAATCTTCAGCGAGACTTGTTGCAGTTTGCCAACGGCAGCCGGTCGCGACCTCAACCCGACGATCTACTCGTCTTCGGGCCTTCTCTGCTCAACCGGTACGGTCATGTCGCCATTGTCTCGGCAGTGAGCGACTCCGCAGTGGAGATTGTGCAACAGAACCCGGGGCCATTCAGTCCTTCGCGCGAAAGAATCCCTCTTCAATCTGAGAATGGTCTTTTTAAGCTCCAAAATGCGAGGGTGCTCGGTTGGCTGAGAAAACAGCCCAGTCAATGATTTAGTTGAAGGGTGTGCGAGTCAGCGACACCAAGGACAACGAAGATCAATCTGCCGCGATTGGCCCACTGCTGTTCGTTCTGGACATCGGATTCCGATAGTGATAGAGTCTGGGCGTGTTCTTTGACAACCACCGTCGCGCTACGCGCTATGGTGGAGAAGTAAGGGTACGGTTTTTGCCAGGGGGATAGGGCCTCAAGAACATGTGTTTCTGCGAAACGAACCCGAATTTTATTTGGCCGGGAATCAGTCTATCCATCGTTTTCACAAGGTGTTACACACTAAAGGAGCAGGTGGGGAAATCGGGTTCGTTTGGAAAACGAAGCCGATTCCGCAGCTTTTGACGGATGTTTTTGACGTTGTATCAAGGGTTTGCAGCGATTCGAGCGTTTCTGAACAACACATATTATGAAGGGCACCGCGTCGGGGGACGCGGTCTTATGGATGGCATGGGCTTGGCTCGTGGATGGGCACTGAATTCTGCGCTTCATAGAAGCGCAGCTACAAGGTCGGAGGCAAGCGGGCCGCTCGCCCTACAATTGCGGAGGAATTTGGCGAGTAAAGATTCGGGTTGCAAAGCGGGGGGGGAAACAGTAGAAGGTACGACGCTTCTAAGGCCACAGGTTGCGGGTGTGGCCTTGATTTTTGGGGGAAAAGAACCGAAGCCGTGGAGTCGTGTGTCCAGTTGAAGATTTTTTCTGGTAATGCAAATCGACCTCTCGCACAGCGGATTGCCGATTCGATCGGGGTGCCGCTGGGCGATGCAACGGTCACGGCGTTTCCTGATGAGGAGACGTTTGTTAAGATCAATGAGAACATCCGCGGGCGGGATGTTTTCATCGTGCAGCCGACGTGTCCGCCTGCGAACCAGCATTTGATGGAGTTGTTGATCATGATCGATGCGTGTCGGCGAGCCAGCGCCAAGCGCATCACGGCAGTGGTACCGTTCTTTGGATATGCGCGGCAGGACCGCAAGGACCAGCCGCGGGTGCCGATCACGGCCAAGCTGGTGGCGAATCTGATTGTCGCGGCGGGCGCGAACCGGCTGTTGACGATGGATTTGCACTCGCAACAGATCATGGGATTTTTCGATATTCCCGTCGATCATCTGTACGCGGCGCCGGTGATTTACCGGTACTTCAGCCGGAAGAAGTTGAAGGATTTGGTGGTGGTATCGCCCGATATCGGTGGCGTGAAGATGGTGCATGCGTATTCGAGCCTGTTCCAGGCGCCGCTGGCGATCGTGAACAAGCGACGCAAGTCGGCGACGGAAGTCGAGATGCTCAGCGTCATCGGTGACGTGGCGGGCCAGAACGTGTTGCTGGTGGATGATTTGACCGAGACAGCAAGCACCGTGACGCGGGCGGCGGAGATCTTGAAGAAGAACGGCGCGAAGAAGGTGTACGCGTCCGTGAGTCACGCGGTATTGAATCCCGCGGCGCTGGACCGGTTGAAAGCGTCGGAGTTGGAGGAGTTGGTCACCACCGACACGGTGCCGCATTCGAAGGTCAGCGGGTTCAAGCTGACCGAGTTGACCGTCGCGCCGCTGTTGGGCGAGGCGATCAAGCGGATACATAACTCCGAGTCGGTGTCGTCGCTGTTCGATATTAATGGGAAGCGTCCAGAGAGTTGAGCGCGGCGGCGGGCCGCGGGGCGGAAGAACAATTTCACAGTTGATCGTTTTGAGGAGAAAGTTGCCATGGCACAGAAAGTACAATTGAAAGCGAAGTCCCGGGCCGAGATCGGCAAGGGCGCGGTGAAACGGATGCGGGACCAGGGCACTGTCCCGGGGGTTGTTTACGGCGCGCACATGAAGCCGATCAATATCACGGTCGGCATAGAAGAGTTGGAGAAGGCGCTCCACAGCGCCACCAGCGAAAACGTGCTGGTGGACCTGCAGTTGGAGGAGGGCGGCAAGACGAACAACCGCCTGGCGCTGATCCAGGAGGTGCAACATCACCCTTACAAGGATACCATTCTGCACATTGATCTGCACGAAGTGTTGGCCACGGAGAAACTGCGCGCAAGCGTACCGGTTCGGCCGATTGGCGAGCCGGCGGGCGTGAAGAACGGTGGCGGGGTGCTTGAATTCGTCATGCGCGACTTGCATGTGGAATGCTTGCCGCAAGATTTGCCCGCCCTCATCGAGGTCAATGTCGAGAAGCTGGAGATCGGCCAGAGCATTCACGTCGGCGATATTACGCCGCCGAAGGGCGTGGCGTTGCTGGACGACAAGGGCCAGACTGTGTTCCTCGTGGCCGCGCCGATTACCGAAGAGGAATTGGCGGCGATGACCGAGGCGGCGGCGGCCCCGTCAGCCGAGCCCGAAGTCCTCACGGCGAAGAAGGAAGAAGGCGAAGAAGGCGCGGTGGTCGAAGGCGAAGCGAAACCGAAGGCGGAAGCCGGCAAAGCCGACGCCAAAACTCCGGCAGCAGCCGGCAAGGCGGACACCAAAGCCCCGGCAGCAGCCGGCAAGGCGGACGCCAAGGCCCCTGTGGCCGGCAAAGCTCCGGCGACCGGCAAGGCTCCCGCAGTTGGCGCGGCTGGGAAGGCCGAGGCCAAGCCGTCGGGCGGCAAACCCGAAGCCAAGAAGTAGCGGAAGCAGGACGACACCACTGTGTCGGCCAGGCCAAAGCTGGTAGTGGGGCTGGGGAATCCCGGCAAGGAGTACGAGAGCACGCGCCACAACATTGGCTTTGCGGTGCTGGATCGGCTCGCGGAGAAGTTCGGTTGTTCTTTTCGAAGCAAGTGGCGGTTCTCGGCGAAGATCGCGGAAGCGGCGGCTGGCGATGCCGGCAAAGTGGTGCTGGCCAAGCCGCAGACGTTCATGAATCGTAGCGGCACGGCGGTGAACACGCTGTTGCAGTGGCTCAAGGTCGAGCCTACACAACTGTTGGTCGTCGTGGACGACGCGGATTTGCCGCTCGGGCAGATTCGGTTGCGAGTCGCGGGCGGCAGCGGCGGCCACAACGGGTTGCGCTCGATCATCGAGACGCTCGGCGGCAACGAGGAATTTGCGCGGTTACGGGTTGGGATCGGACGCAGCGCGCCCTTGGGGGCGGATATTTCGGGCCACGTGCTCGGCAGGTTTGCCCCGCCGGAACGTGAGTTGGCCGGGCAGGCGGTCGCGGCCGCCGTGGAGGCGGTCGATTGCTGCCTGCGCGAGGGCCTCACGGAGGCGATGAATCAGTTTAATCGTAAAAAGTCCGCGGATTGACGCGGGCACGAGAAGGAGAGGGACGTTGAAGACATACGAAGGATTGTTTATTTTGGACGCCGCTGGTAAGGAAGAGGTGTCGAAGGAACTCGTGGACAAGATCCAGAAGAACATCGAGCACGCGGGCGGTCGAGTGGGCAAGGTACAGCGCATGGGCGCGCGCCAGTTTGCCCGCGACACGAACAAGCGCAGCTCCGGGTTCTATGTGAATTTTGTTTTCAATGCGCCACCGACGGCGATTGCCGAACTGGACGCGAAGTTTCATTTGGATCCCGAAGTGTTCCGCTGGCAACTCTCCGTGGCGCCGCCCGAGCCGCCGCCGCGCAAACCGCGCCGGATCCCGACGACGGGCGTGGTTGAGAAATAAGTCGCATGGCCTCTTACAACAAAGTGCTCTTGATGGGCAACCTGACGCGTGATCCGGAAGTGAAGTACACGCCCAAAGGCACCGCGCTGGCGAATCTTGGGCTGGCGGTCAACCGCCGCTGGACGACGGAGACCGGAGAGCAGAAAGAGGAAGTCACTTTCGTGGACGTAGAAGTCTGGGGACGGCAGGCGGAAACGGCCGGTCAGTATCTCTCGAAGGGCCGACCTGTGTTCGTGGAAGGGCGCTTGAAGTTGGATAGCTGGGAGGACAAGGAATCCGGCCAAAAGCGCAACAAGTTGAAAGTGGTGGCTGAGCGCGTGCAATTCCTGGGCGCGCCGAGTGGCCGGGCAGAAATCAAGGACGAATCACCTGCTGATCAAGCGCCCGCGCGACCGGCTGGGCGCAGCGCGCGGCCCGCAGCGCCGCCCGCGCGTGACGCCGGGGAACCGGAAGCGCCGCCACCGGCCGAGGACGACAACATCCCATTTTAGTCGAGCGGCAGGAACCTTAATGATTCATTCAGGATAGGAAGACCAACAAATGATGGAGAGAAATTTCGATAGCCGGGACAGCCGTGAGGGCGGTCCGGAAGGCCGACGATCCAAGCGCGATATCATCGTCAAGCGCGACTGCAAGTTGTGCATGGACCAAATCGATATCGACTTTAAACAAGCGGACTTGCTGAAGAAGTTCATGACCGAGCGCGGCAAGATTTTGCCCCGACGAATATCGGGCAATTGCGCCAAACACCAGCGTCAGCTTGCCACCGCGATCAAGCGCGCGCGCGTGATGTTGCTGGTACGATAGGACGGAGTCACAAATACCATGAGCACCCAGATTATTTTGACCGCTCCCGTTGACAACCTCGGGGCCGAAGGGGACACGATCGTGGTCGCCGACGGCTACGCGAGAAACTTTCTGTTCCCGAAAGGGCTGGCCATGCCGGCGACGGCGGGCAACCTGCGCCGCGTAGGATCGCTGCGCAAGAAGCGCGAGGCCAGCCTGGCCGCGCAACTGGATGACGCGAAGGCGATCGTCACCAAACTGACGAAGCAGTCGTACACGATCACCGCTGCGGCGGGCGCGGACGGTAAGCTTTATGGTTCAGTGACTTCCGCCGATATCTCCGATGCGCTGAAAGAGGAAGGCATCGAGGTGGATCGGCGCAAGATTGTGATTGAGCATCCGATTCGCGAGCTGGGTGTCTACGACGTGGATGTGAAGTTGCATGCGGAAGTCGTGACCAAGGTGAAGATTTGGGTTGTCAGCCCTGCTGGGGAAGGCGCGCCGTCCGCGAAATCCACGGGCACGGACGAAAAAGCTGGCAGGAAGACGCCGAAAGCCGATAAGAAGAAATAGCCGCATGAGTTTGTGGGGACGGCTATATGGCTTTGACCAACCCTCTCGCATCCGAAAACGCCGGCCAAAGCGGAGGGGCCAGTGCCGCGCGGAGCTATGGCCCGGGAAAGGCCCAACCGTTTGGGAAATCCAAATCAGCCCCGTCACTCGTTCTCGACCGCGTTCTCCCCAACAGCCTTGATGCCGAGATGGCCGTGCTCGGCGCGATGTTGCTCAGCCCGGCGGAAGCCGGCTCGCAGGTGCGCGAGCGCCTGAGCGAGAACCATTTTTATTACGCCGCCCATCAAGTCATCTTTCGCGAGATCGCCGTGTTGCAGGACGCCATGCAGGCGATCGACCTCATTACGCTCACGCAGCGGCTGCAGGACAAGAACCAGCTCGAAGAAATCGGCGGTCCCGTCTACCTGAGCGATTTGGTCACGCGCGTGCCGACCACGGCCAATGTCGAGCAATACATCGACATCGTCTGGGAGAAACATTTGTTGCGCCAGCTCATTGGCGCGGCGCACGACGTCATCGCCCGTTCGTTCGAACAGCAGGATGACGTGAAGACGTGGATCGACGAGGTCGAGCAGCAGATTTTTGAGATCACCGCGGAGAAGACCGCCACCGGCGCCCGCCCCGTCCGCGACATGATCAAAGACGCGATGGCCAGCATCGAGAAACTGTATGACCAGCGCGGCGCGATCAGCGGCATCCCCACCGGATTCCGGGAGTTGGACCGGATGACCTCCGGGCTGCACAACGGCCAGATGATCGTCATCGCCGCGCGCCCATCGATGGGCAAGACCGCGCTGGCGATGAACATCGCCGAGAACTGCGCGATCGATCACAACATTCCGGTCGGCGTGTTCAGCCTGGAAATGTCGTCGGAGGAGCTGGTCAAACGCATGCTGTGCTCGAAAGCGAAGGTGAACCTGCGCAAGATTCGCGACGGGTTCCTGAGCGAACGGGATTTTCACCCGCTGACCACTGCCGCGAGCCAGTTGATGAAGGCGCCGCTGTTTATCGACGACTCGGCCGGACTTTCGATCAATCAGGTGCGGGCCCGGGCCCGCCGCCTGAAGCAGCAGCACGACATTCGGTTGTTGATCATTGACTACATGCAGTTGATGAGGGCGCCGTCGCGGCGGGCCGATCTCAGCCGTCAGGTGGAGATTGCGGATATTTCGGCGGGTGTAAAGGCGCTGTCGAAGGAACTGAAGATTCCGATCATCATACTGAGCCAGCTCAACCGCCAGCCCGAGGCGCGAGAAGGAGGCAGACCGCGCCTCTCGGACCTGCGCGAGTCGGGCGCGATTGAACAGGACGCCGACGTGGTGGGTCTGTTAGTTCGTCCAGAGGTTTACGCGGAGGAGGAAGGGGACAAGGCTGCTGAGAAGGGCAAGGCGGTTCTGGTCATCGCGAAGCAGCGCAACGGCCCGACCGGCGAGGTGAACCTGACTTTCCTGAGCGAATACACGAGGTTTGAAGACCAGGCGCTGGTGAGCGAAGAAGATATTCCGAGCCGTGAAGGGGGCGAGGAATGAGGCGGCTGCTGTGGGCGCTGCTCGCGTTCTTCGCCGCCATTGTTCCGAGTACGCGTTCCTGGGCCCAGGAGCCTGAGGAGGTCATCGTCCGCGAGATCGAAGTGCGCTTCAGCGGTCCCGAGACGGTCAACCGCTCGGTGGTGATGGCCAATATCCAGACCGCCGTGGGCAAACTGCGCTCCCGGGAAATGATT
Source organism: Verrucomicrobiia bacterium (assembly GCA_041476745.1). GTDB lineage: Bacteria > Verrucomicrobiota > Verrucomicrobiia > Palsa-1439 > Palsa-1439 > Palsa-1439. The sequence continues at coordinate 9,408 of JBGOTY010000074.1, forward strand.
GAGCAGGACGTTCGCAACCTGATCAATACCGGCTACTTCTACGATGTGCGGGTGCTGGAAGAACCGATGGTGGACGGAGTGCGGATCGTTTTCCAAGTGCAGGGCAAGGCCACGATCAAGGAAATCACCATGGAGGGGAATAAGCGTTTCAAGGAAGAGCGCCTGAAGCGTGAGTACAGCCAGAAAGTGGGGGACAGCCTGGACGAGCGCAAGGCCCATGATGACGCCCGCAAGATGGAGGAGCTCTACCAGAAGTCAGGTTACCCCGATATCAAGGTCCTCTACGAAGTCAGCATCGACAAGGACACGGGCAAGGCCATCCTGAAGTTCAAGATTCATGAAGGCGAACGCGTGTTCATCCAGCAGATCAAGTTCACCGGCAACAAGGCTTTCCCGGACAGCCGCCTGTTGAAGATCATGAAGACGCGGCGTCACTGGTGGGGGTCGTGGCTGGCCGGCACGGGCGTGCTGAAGGAAGAGGACTTCAAGGAAGACCTCGACAAACTTCGTGACCATTATGACTCCAACGGTTATATCGACATGGAGATCCGCGGCACGCACACCGAGCGGGTTGGCGCCCAGTGGATGGTGATCACGATCGACGTTTACGAAGGCACGCAGTACAAGGTGGGCGCCGTCGCGATTGATGGGAATAAACTCTTCCCGACGCCAGACCTGGAGAAGCGCCTCAAGATGACCTCGGGGAAAACCTTCACGCCTACCGCTATGGCTGCCGACCAGAATGCGCTCGAAGACTATTACGGCGCGCGTGGCTATCTGGACACGAGCGTGCGTCCGATTCGCGCGCCCAACGTCGAGACCGGCCGCATCGATATGACGTATTCCGTTCACGAGGGTGAACTGACGTACATCGAAAAGATCGAGATTCGTGGCAACACCAAGACGAAGGACAAGGTCATCCGCCGCGAGTTGGCGGTCAATCCGGGTGAGATTTACAACACCGTGCGGGTAGACCGCAGTGTCGAACGCCTCAAAAACCTCGGCTATTTTTCGAAGGTCGAGGCAACTCCCGAGCCGACCGACGTGCCAAACCGAAAAGATTTGGTGCTGAATCTGGAGGAGCAGCGCACCGGCTCGGTCACGTTCGGCGCGGGATTCAGTTCCATCGACAGCCTGCTTGGTTTTGTTGAAATCACCCAGGGTAATTTTGATCTCTTCAATTGGCCGAGCTTTACGGGCGGTGGCGAGAAGCTGCGTTTGCGCTTGCAAGTTGGTTTCAAGCGGCAGGACGAGGTTCTTTCGTTCGTCGAGCCATGGTTCCTGGACCAGAAGCTATCGCTGGGCTTCGACGCGTTTCATCATAACAGCAACTTTTTGAGCACGGAGTACAGCGAACAACGGACCGGCATCGATTTATGGCTCGAAAAAGCCTTGAACGAGTTCATCCGGGGACGAATCGAATATGGCATTCAGAACATCGATTTGACTGTGGACCACCTGGCTTCCCAGGAAATACAGTCGCAGAATGGGGCCCACACGCGCAGTTCGGCCACGGGGACGCTGGTTTATGATACCCGGGACAGCGTGTTCCTGACGACACGGGGCAACCGCACGGAAGTAAGTGCGGAGGTGGCTGGTGGGCCGATGGGGGGTAATGTATCTGATTACAAGCTGAACGCGAAAACCTCGTTCTATTTTCCGTTCTTCGACAAACAGGTGCTGCAATTGGTCGGCGCGGCGGGCGTGGTGGATGCCTTTGGCGCCAGCCGGAGCGCGGGTTCGAATGTGATCGAGACGGAGGTCAGCGGCGGGGTGACCAGCACGGTCGCTCGCGCGATTGATCCCGTGCCGATTTTCGACCGCTACTTTCTCGGCGGCGCAAATACATTGCGCGGCTTCGCTTTCCGCAAGGTCAGCCCGAAGGACGGCAACAATGAGCCCATTGGCGGGAATACTTTCGTGAACGCGACGGCAGAGTACAGCTACCCGATCGTCGAGCGCGTGCGCGGCGCCTTCTTTTTTGACATCGGCAACGTGTATCAGAACGCGTATGATTTCACCTTTAGCGATTTGAAATCAGATGCTGGTATCGGCGTGCGGCTTAATTTGCCAATTGGGCCCCTGCGGTTGGATTACGCCTATCCGATCATGTCGGACAAATTCACCGGAAGAAGTGGAAAAATTCAGTTTAGCGTCGGCTACCAGTTCTGATATGCTGGGCGCCACAAGAATCGAAGAGAATAAAGGAAAGGCTGCGTGAATATAATGAAAAACACAATTATCGCATTCGTTGCCATGAGTTCCGTCGCGCTGGCGTTCACAGCGTCGGCGCAGGCGCCGGCGGGGCGCATCGTCACCGTTGATCTGAACAAGGTCTTCAGCGACTACTACAAGACACCCATCGCGTCGGCTAAGATCAAGGATACGGCCGAGTCCTTCAACAAGGAACTCAATGAAATGGTCGACAATTACAAGAAGGAGATCGAAGAACTGAACAAGTTGCGTGAGGACCAGGACAAGCCCGAGTACACCGCCGAGGTCCGCGAGCAAAAGCGCAAGGCGGTTTCGGAGAAACTCGCCGAAACGCAGAAAATCCAACGGGACCTCGAGGAATACCGCACCAGTCACGGCAAAATTCTCCAGGATCAGCAACTGCGCATGCGCCAAACGATTGTCAAGGAGATCCAGGACGTCATCGACAAGGAGGCGCGGGACGCCGGTTACCAACTCGTGCTGGACAAGTCAGGCACTACGGCCAATGCCGTTCCCACCATTTTGTTCAGCCAGGACTCGCTGGACATCACCGACGACCTCATCAAGGTTTTGAACAAGAACCAGC
>JBGOTY010000075.1:0-12153 GCA_041476745.1 Verrucomicrobiia bacterium
ATTTCCGCCTGGGCGCGTGTGTTGCCGCCTTTGATCTGCGCATACTTCGACGCGCCAACGATGATGCCCACCAGGATCATGATAATCACCAGCACGGTCAGCAGTTCAATCAGCGTGAAACCGAATGTCGCACTGGCGACATGAGACGCCGCAACGTTGTTTTTGCGGCAATTCATCACTTGTTACCCCGATCGCGCAGTTCGTTCTCCATCCGTTCACTAATCCACTGCTTTATCATAGATTGGTAATTCAAATATCGCGACCGCGCCAGCCGTTTGATGCGCGCCAGCATTCGCGGATCGATCCGCAGCGTGATCGAGGTCGACTCGCCCTGGTCGGCGTTGACGATGGATTCCTCCATCAGCTTCGCGTCGACGCGATGGTTGACCCAAAACTTCGCCTCGTCATGCTCGCACGCGAACTGCGGTATTTCTTCCCACACGGTTACGACGTCCATAGCTGCTGCCTCCTACCCAACGACGGCAACCGGGCCGGTTGCCCTACAATTCTGGTTACGACGTCCATAAGCGACAGCCTCCGTTGTAGCCGCGGGCGCTGACCGCGGACCCTATACAGTTCCCCTCCTTGGAGGGGATACAGGGGTGGGTTCCCTGCCTGTTTTATCACGATGTCCACTCCGATACCTTCCTGTCGTAGAAGTATTCTTCTTCCTCCGTCATCGACCGCGAACCAATCACCCGCACCTGCTTGCCATCCGAGCGGTACACGCTGAAAATACCCCGTCCCGTCAGCGTCCGCCCCAGACAAAACGCCCGCGATTCCTTCGCGAACCGACCCGAGTCGGGGAACAATCGAATGCCGAGCGGGTCTTCAAATGACTCTTCGATTTCACGGGTTGTCGGTGAATTCTTCGGGCTAAACGGCGGATCTGACCAATCAAATTCCATAACTCTGTACCCACATTGTATGTACAGCGTACCCACGGCCCTGTCAACGACTTTTTGGGGTTTTCTTGACTCCCACGCCTTTTCTTGGTCTACTCTCTTGTCTCCGGCAGTAAGCGCAGGTTGAGGTGTAGCACTGGGCATTCAATGAGTAAGGGAATCATGGGAATCAGGATCATCATCGCCATCGTCGGCCTCAGTTTCGCCGTCGTCAGCGCGCAAGCCCAGACTACCAATAGTTATACTTCCGGATCGAGCCACTTCTGGGATCTCGGTGGAGCCTGGTCCACGGGGTTTGCGCCCACGATCAACGATGGCGCCAATTTCATCGTGAATATCGGCAGCAAGACGGTTACGATTGACCCCGGCGCCGTGGATGCCGATCCGCAAAATTTGATCATCAGTAACCTTACCCTGGCATGATCGGGCGGTGCAACCAATACGCTGAACCTGACCAACATGAACTCCGCGGTGGCCCCGATGCCCTTGAAGATCCTGAAGACATTCATCATCGGCGACCGCGGGCAGTTGAAGATTAACAATTCCACCCTCCAGGCCAACACGCTCTCCACTTCCAATAACGCGATTTTGAGTTTCTACCTCGGCACCAACAGCATTCCCGTGGCGGTTGTCAACAATCTGCTATTGGGCGGCACGCTCAATATCAACAGTGCAGTCGGTTTCACCAACACGACCTACACGCTCTTCACCTACGGCGGTGGGTTGACCTCTAATGGGCTGACCATCGGCACCACGCCCACCACAAACTTCACCTACGCGTTGGACACCAGCACCGCCGGCAAGGTCAACTTGATCGTTTCGTCGTCTTCGTCATCGTCAACCACCGCGTCGGTCCAACTCATCTCCATCGCCCGCAACACCAGTGATATCGCGATTACCTGGTCGGCCACCGGCGGCAGCACCAGCCGCGTGCAGTTCACCAGCGGCGCCGTCGATGGCAGCTACAGCACCAACAATTTCGCCGATATTCTGGCTTCACAGTTTACTCCGCCCGGCAGCGGCATCGTGACCAACACCTATACCGATGTCGGCGGCGCGACCAATGTCCCGTCCCACTTCTACCGCATCCACCTCCTCCAGTAGCGCCTGCCCCCGATCTTGGTTGACGAAACTGCCATGCGGGTGTATGAAGAACTTGGAACGAGAGAAACCCCAATGCAGCCAACCAGATCGAAGCCGCTTTCAGCCTTCACCCTCATCGAGTTGTTGTTGGTGATTTCCATCATCGGAATTCTCGCGGCGCTGTTACTGCCCGCGCTTAATTCCGCCCGGGAGAAGGGCCGACGGGTCGCCTGCGCGAGCAATCTCCGTCAAATCGGGATCGCCATGCAGTTGTACGCGGGGGACTTCCAAAACCACACTCCCACGGCGGATTGGAACAGTGACCAGACGTTATCACCTGGACGACCCATAACCTGGCCCTACATCCTCGTGTCTCGCGGGTATGCCACCCCGAAGGTCTTTTTGTGCCCTAATGACAGGCGACTGGTTAAGCAGAGCGGCACGATAACAATCAGTCCGTGTTCGTATGGGATGGTTGTTGGGAAAGACAACAATGTCAATCCAACCGACTCTAGTGGGTCCCCTGGCAATTACTGGATTGGGGGGTCACGACTGACCTGCCCGTACCTGACGAATTCGTCTGTCGCAATCGTGGGCGAGTTTCTTTCGGATACCGCGAACGTACAGCCGACGGTTCAACAGGCTGGCTTTGACCAGAATACGGCTACATACATGACCAGTCCGCTTGACGCGAATATTGCGTTACGGCCAGCTTCGAAGCATCTCCCTTCGAATCCCGTGGCCGGCAACTTTCTGTTTATGGACGGTCATGTGGAATGGGTGGAAAGATTCACGAGTACCACTTTGCCGAGTGATGCTTCCTTGCTTGCGATGTTCCCGAAAGTTCCAGATCCTCCGGCTCCGCTTGTTCCCTGCCCCTAGTCGTCACGCCACCAGCCCTGAGAAGGGGAGGTTTTCTCTCGTTTTTTTGTCAACGTTGGCCAATTTTGAGCTATTTTTGGCTTCTGCATGCCTTGAAATGCCCATATTTACTGGCTTTGGAGGCTATGGCATGGCCAGTGCTAAATGTACGACCTACGATGAAGATCTTGATTGCAGATGATACTGACTCCGTTCGGTTCGCGCTCCGTCTGGTGCTCGAACATCTCGGCCACGAGGTGATCGGCTACGCGACCAACGGTCAGGACACCATCGATAAGTGCGCCAGCATGCATCCCGAGTTGGTCATGATGGATGTGCGCATGCCCATCATCGATGGACTCACCTGCACGTCGCTCTTGTCCAAGAGCAGCCCCAAATCAAAAGTCGTCATCGTCACCGGCAGCCGCACGACGGAAACGGAAGCTCGCGAGGCGGGCGCTCACGGATTTGTGGAAAAGCCGTTTGACGTTCGCGAGTTGGACCGCGCCATCACCGGCGCGTTGGCCGCGGCCTAGATTCGCTTTTCTTCTTGCCATACCACACATCTGTGTGGTATCACGTCTTTCGTGCAAGAATCGCTGACTCCACCGCAGCAAAAGCTGCTCATGTACATCCTCGACAGCATCCGTGGCAGCGGACGTCCACCCACCGTGCGCGAAATCTGCCGCGCGTTCGGCTATCGTTCGACGGGAACGGCCCGCGATCATCTCTACGCGTTGGAAACAAAAGGTTACCTGAAGAAACTGCCCGGCAAATCACGCGGGTTGGTCCCGCGGAATTGGCCGAAAATCCTGCGCGCCGAATTTCCGCCGATGCCCATCCTCGGGCGCGTGCCCGCCGGCGGACCGCTGCTCGCCGAGGAAAACATCGAGGGCACGCTCGATCTGAGCGAGGAGTTCGCCGGTCAAAAGGTATTTGCGCTCAAGGTGCACGGCGATTCGATGATCGAGGCGGGAATCTGCGAGGACGATCTGGTGGTGGTGCGAGCGCAGGACCACGCGGAGGCGGGTGAAATTGTCGTCGCGCTGGTCGATGGCGAATCCACCGTGAAGCGCCTGGCGCGCCGCAACGGCAAACTCTGGTTGCAACCCGCGAATCCCCGCTACGAGCCGATTGCCGTCGCGGGCGACACGCGAGTGCTGGGCAAGGTCATCGGCGTGATCCGCAGTTACGAGCGCAAATTCTGAGTGTTGACGGCGCAGTTTTCGTCGCTTGCGCAACGCCCACCCGCGCCGTACTATCCTCCCGCCTTATGGATACCGAAATCATGACGCTCAGGGAGGTCGCCAATTATCTCCGCCTGAGCGAGAAGACCGTCAGCCGCATGGCGCAGGAAGGCCAGATCCCCGCCCAAAAACTCGCCCACCAATGGCGCTTCCAACGCAGCTCGATCGCGTCGTGGATGGCCAACCGCGCGGCGACGCCGGTTGACGAGCAACAGCTTTCGCCCGAAGCCACGGGCCTGCCGCCAGCGCTGACCGTCGCCAACGTCATCACGCCCACCCGCATCAACCTCAACCTCACCGCGCCGGACAAGAACGGTGTCTTGCGCGAGTTGTGCGCGCTGGTTCTCGACCCGCGCGAGGAGCGGCTTTTCGAAACGCTTCTCCAGGCCCTCAGGGCGCGCGAAGATTTGTGCCCCACCTGCGTCACCGAGGGCGTTGCCATCCCGCACGCCCGCAACGCGCTCGTCGGCCTTGTCGACAGCCCCGTGCTCGCCTACGGACGACACAACCAGGGAGTTGATTTCGGCGCGCTGGACGGCAAACCCGTCTATCATTTCTTCCTGCTCTGCGCGCCGAACGTGCGCCAGCACCTGCAACTGCTCTCGCGACTCGCGCGGCTCGTGAACAACGCGGACTTCCGCGCCCAATTGATGGCCGCGAAGTCGCCCGAGGACATCCTCGCGTTGATTCGCGAGGCGGAAGAACGCCTCGTACCGCACTAAACCATGCGCTTCCCCATTTATCGCCCCCGCCGATTGCGGCAGAATCCGAAGCTCCGTGCGCTGGTGCGCGAGACGGAATTATCGGCCGGCGACCTCGTCATGCCGCTGTTCGTGCGTGAAGGCTCGCGCCTCCGCAAGCCGATCGGCTCGATGCCCGGCCAGTTCCAACTTTCCGTCGATGAACTCGTGAAGGAATCCGAGCGCACGGCGAAGCTCGGCGTGCCGGCGGTAATTTTGTTCGGCATTCCCGATAAGAAGGACGAAAAGGCGAGCGGCGCGTACGCCGCGAACGGTATTGTGCCGAGGGCCGTGCGCGTATTGAAGAAGGAACTGCCCGAACTTATCGTCATCTGCGACGTGTGCCTCTGCGAATACATGAGCCACGGCCATTGCGGCGTCGTCCGCAAATTGCCACGGTCTAGTGGCACCCCGAAGGATTTCGGGGCCCATGAATATAAAATTGAAAACGACGCCTCGTTGGGCCTGCTGGCAAAATCGTCGGTCGCCTACGCCGCGGCGGGCGCCGACATCATTGCCCCGAGCGACATGATGGACGGACGCGTCGCCGCGATTCGCGCGGCGCTGGACGAGACGGGTTTTGCCGACACGCCGATCATGAGTTACGCGGCGAAATTTGCGTCGGCCTACTACGGCCCGTTCCGCGAAGCCGCCGAGTCGCCGCCGCAATTCGGGGATCGCCGCACCTACCAGATGGATTACGCCAACGCCGAGGAAGCCCTGCGCGAAGTCGCGCTCGATATCGAGGAAGGCGCCGACATCGTGATGGTCAAGCCCGCGCTCGGCTATCAAGACCTGATTTGGCGCGTGAAAGAAAAGTTCCGCTATCCCGTCGCCTGCTACAACGTCAGCGGCGAATACGCCATGCTCAAGGCCGCCGCGCAAAATGGCTGGCTCGACGAGAAACAGGCCGTGCTCGAAATGCTCACCGGCTTTCGCCGCTCCGGCGCCGACATCATCCTGACCTACTGGGCCCAACAAGCCGCCAAATGGCTGAAGGAATAGCGGCTTCCTCTAGCGTTGTCTCGTAGTCGCAGGCTTCAGCCTGCGTCCTCCTTGGAGTGCTGCGACTCGTCGCAGCTTTGCCGTACCACAATTCCACTTCCGCCTGCCGTGTGTCGTTGTAGGCCGCGTGCCCCCACGCGGCGCGTCCTCGTCGTGGTTCCTCAAACGGGCAGGGGTGAGTTCCTCGCCTCTGTAGCGGAGAAGAACCACAGCAGGCGGATTGTGGCTATTGTTGATACGTAGCCTTGAGGAAGTTCTGCTGCGGGGGAAAGGGGCCGCCAGACGCGCTGAGGCATCCGTCGGAATCGTCGGTGTGAAAGTGGTGAATTGTCTTTTCCAAGCATGAGGTTTCTCATAGATTGTCGGTGTGGAAATGGTTGGGAAGTTTCTCGAAGTCATAGGTGATTACCCGATGTGGGTGAAGGTATTCTCCGTCATCTGGCTGGCAGTCTGGATGTTTGTCCTTGTAGTGAATTATCCGAAACGGGTGGAATCAAAAGCCGATTCAGCCACCGCGTCAACCTATGTTGCAGGCAACCAGCAGAACAATCAGGTACACGCGAAAACCGTCAATATTTATCAATCGTCCGGCCCGAACGATGAGCGGGACGACCTCTACTTCGACATTCCCCACCCTATGGAAGCGGAGACCGCCGACAAACTGTATTCGGAATTGCTTTTCAACAATCGAGGAACGCGAGACCTGACAATTGATTGGCTGGGATGCAACGCCCACGAGATCACTACAAACGGCGTACAAGGCCGGATTATTAGTCTCTGGACGCGGACGGATTTGGAGGTGCTTCCCGCTCGAAAGACGACCACCAAGAAGATTGATTTCCAGGGCAGTACAATGAGTCAATTGCGCGGGAATGGCTTCAACAAGAGATACCAGGTCGAGTTTATGTGCCGCTTGCTAAACTTCGACGGAATGCACCACGACATAGACTATATCATCGGCGAACTGACCATAACTGATAATGGGCAATACAAATACATCGGGTTGACGCCTATCAAAGCGTCCTATTCACCCGGCAGCATGTCACCAGATATTGTTCCTGCGCTCGCTCGGCCGTAGAGTCCGTTTGCGCCTTACTGTAGAGCGAGAATTCCGGTGGGTCCGTCGAGGGGCAGATGGCTGGTCGTCAGATTGGACTAAGTTTGACATTGACTAGTCGGCCATGCCAGTGGGTTTCAAGGCCAGAACACGCTTGCCGGAGGCAGGCCAATTAGGTATCAATCGCGTCAACAATAAGAGAGAGGCCAATATGCGTATTGTTTCAGTCATTAACTACAAGGGTGGCGTTGGCAAGACAAGTCTAACGGCCAATCTCGCCGCCGAGTTGGCCTACCGAGGAAAGCGGATTTTGCTCGTAGATCTTGACGCTCAGGCGAGTTTGACCTTCTCACTTATTTCGCCGGATGATTGGAATAGAGATTTCGCAAAAACGAAAACCATCAAGACTTGGTTCGATTCTTTCGAAAACGGAAGCCCGATTCCTCTAAAAAGTATTGTCCAGCACCCGAACCGAATAAACGACCGCGTGGCACAAAACGGAGGAAAGATTGATGCTCTATACTCGCATTTGGGCCTCATAAATGTAGATTTGGAGTTGGCCACCAATCTAGGCGGTGCAACACTCACCCAGGCAAAAAGGAATTTCTTGGGCATTCATCGGCGTTTAGCAAACGGCTTAGCTGAGTTTTCAAAGAAGGAATATGACCTTGTCCTTATTGATTGCCCGCCAAACTTTAACATTGTTACTAAGACTGCAATTATCGCAAGTGACTTCTTGCTGGTGCCAGCTAGGCCCGACTATCTTTCGACACTCGGCATTGAATACCTAATCCGAAGCACAAAGGCCTTGGTCAAGGACTACAATGATTTCGCGGAACTTGAACAGGGTGAAAAGGTCGATAAAATAGAGCCGAAGTTGCTTGGAGTTGTCTTCACAATGATCCAAGAATACGGGGGTGGCCCGATGGCTGCACAGAGAGCGTTTATGGGAGAGCACCAGACTGCTGGCCTTACTGTTTTCGACGCATACATCAAACGAAATGACACGCTTTTCGCCGATGCTCCTCAATACGGTGTGCCAGTTGTGCTCAACCACTTTACTTCTGGTAGTCACCAAAGTGTTGTTGAAGGTCTCGAATCTGTGTCTACCGAATTTGGCCGCCACATGAAGTGGTGGAAATAAAACTATTATGGCAAATAAACGAAGTGAACTTGCAACGATTCTTCGACGACTCGCGGACTATATAGATCGCCATCCAGATGAAGAGCTAGCCCCGATTTTTGAACAAGCCGCACGGTTGATGCCAACAGGAGGCTCTGAAAAGAAAAGAATGGCCAAGCCGATTGAAAAGTTGGGTCCGGATACTTTGAGAGACCTCGCTCTCAAACTTCAAGGGCTCACATCCCGTGAGGATGGGGAGACTCTGTTGCTTGGAAGGATTCCAAACAGGCAAGGATTGGAGGCGCTGGCGAGGTTCTTGAATCTTCCTGTTCAGAGAGATGATTCTGTAGAACGTCTGCGCGCAAAGATTATTGAAAACACAATCGGTTCGCGGCTTCGTTCTAGTGCCATTCAAGGTTGAAAAGTCCAAACCGTCTGCCTGCGGAGCGCCGCCATGACGGGACCCGCCGCGATGTCCTTGGGTCCCTTTGGTCGACGGCAAAGCTAGTGTCGAAAAGGGGTCAATTCGTTTGTTGTTAGCTTGACTCTGTACTCCGGACAGATTTTCTTCAATGCAGATCAGCTTCCACCGCTCCGGCGCCGACATCATCCTCACCTACTGGGCGCAACAAGCCGCGAAGTGGCTCAAGGATTAGTTGCCGTTTGTAGTCGCGGGCTTCAGCCTGCTCGATGTCAGTACCCCCGACATCGACCCTAGCTGAGTTGGAAGAATTTGTAGACGAACCAGCCCAGCACCACTACAGCGACTGCGCCGAGTCCCAGCACCACCCACATCCAGATATTGGCGTCGCCACTTTTCTTGCGGCCGAACGGGGAGGAAGTGCCGAACGCCGGGGGCGGACCGCCGCCTTTGCCAACCTGGGTGATGTCCACGCCGGTTTGCGTCGGCGGCAGTGGCTGGCTGGCTTTTTTGATGTCGGCCTCGAACCGCATCTCGACGGAGCCCATGCGAACCTGGTCGCCGTTGTTCAGCTTCGTCTCGGTGATGCGCATGCCGTTGACCCGCGTGCCGTTGGTGGAGTTGAGATCGCGGATCTTGTAGCTGTCGCCTTCGAGGACGAACATCGCGTGGTGGTGCGAGATGGTGCCGTCCTCCATGCGAATCAAGTTGTCCAACCCGCGCCCGGCGGTCACGCGTTCTTCGAGCAGGTCAAATACCTTCCCCTCCAACTGACCCGACATGATGTGCAATTTCGGCATTCGGTGATCTCCGTGCGCAGCTGGCTAAAACCGCCCTGCATGATGCTTGCTAGTTTCAACCAAGTCAATTTTGATTTTTAATCGCCGGCCAGCGCCTGCCCGGCCAGCCAGCCGGTCGTCCATGCCGACTGGAAATTGAACCCGCCGGTGATCCCGTCGATATCGAGCAACTCACCCGCGAAGTAGAGGCCCGGACATTTCCGGCTCTCCATCGTCTTGAAATTCACTTCGCTCAGGCGCACACCGCCGCAGGTGACAAACTCCTCCTTGTTCAGGCTCTTGCCGGTTACCGACACTTCCGTGCGGATCAATTGCTGGATTAGCCGGTGTTGCGCTGCGCGGGTCAGGCGCGACCAGCGCGCGTCCGGTTCGACACCCGCGGTCAGGACCAATCGTTCCCACAGCCGCGCGGGCAGCGGTGCAATCGGCGTGTTAACGACCAGCTTGGCCGGTTGCTGCTCACGACGCGCGTTCAACTCCGCCGCAATCTCTTCCGCGCCGAGATGCGGTAACCAATTCAACTGCAGCGCGAACTTGTAGTCACAATCATGCAGCACCCGCGCACCCCACGCCGAGAGACGCAGGATCACCGGCCCGCTCAGTCCCGAGTGCGTCACCAGCAGCGCGCCCCGCTCTCGCAACCGCGTGCCCGGCACCGATGCTTCCACCGATTCGACCGAAATCCCCGCCAAATCCCGCAGCCACGTCGTCGCCGAGTGAAACGTGAACAAAGACGGCACCGGCGCTTCTAAGGTATGTCCGAGAGAAACCGCCAATTGCCCACCCGCCGCCGTGCGGCACCCACCCGTCGCCAACAGCAAACGGTCACACGCCAGCGTCTCGGCATCCGACAATGTCAGGTCGAATCCACTTTCCGCGCGCTTCAGCACTCGCTCCACCCCGCAACGCGCCACGAGCTTCACGCCCGCTGCCCTGGCTGCGCCGACCAAGCAATCGATGATCGTCTCCGACGAGTCGCTGGTGGGAAACATCCGCCCATCGCTCTCGGTCTTGAGTTTCACGCCTCGGTTTTCAAACCACGCGACCGTATCGCTCGCTTGAAATCGCTGGAACGGCCCGATCAACGCTCTTTCCCCGCGTGGAAATCGCGTCGCAAAGTCCCGCGCGTCGAAACAGGCGTGCGTCACGTTGCAACGTCCCCCGCCGGAGATGCGGACCTTCGACAGAAACTGCGCTGACTTCTCCAGGATCGTCACCTCAGCCTGCGGCATGGCCTCGGCGCAAGTGATCGCCGCGAAAAATCCGGCCGCACCCCCGCCCACCACCATGACCCGTCGTGAACTCATTCGCGCCACGCCTCCTACTCCGAACTAACAGGACGACGCGATTCTTTCTTGGCGGCGTGGTGGGACTTGTTATCGAGCATGCGCTGTTTGGCGCGGCGACTGCGTTTGCGTTTTTGGCGGCGGATTTTCTCGATGCGGGAACGCTCGGCATCGACGTAGCCCTTCTTAAAAGCCTCAATCTTGTCGAGCAACAGACGGCGGGCGAGAAAACGGTTGAGCGCTTGCTGGCGGGTGTCCTGGCATTTGACCTGGAGGCGCGTCGGGCGATGGACCAACATCACACAGGTGGACGTCTTGTTGACATTCTGGCCGCCGTGACCGCCCGAACGGACGAACGTCTCATCGATGTCCGCTTCGCGCACGCCCAGCGCGGCCATGCGTTGCGCGAGTTGGCTTTCCTTTTCCGGGCTGACGGGAAACGCACTCATAACAACAGCCTACCCGGCGCGCGACGGAAAGGCAATGGAGGGATAGCGGAGCCGCTGGGATTGAATCGGGAAAAACATTGGCAGCGCCGGTGAGGATGAGTAGCATACCACGATGCTAAAACTGCCGGATGGCGTTCGGATGGAAGACGGGCATGGCGGATTGCGGCGCGTGGCGATTCGGGCGGCGCAGGCCGAGGCGGAAATCTACCTGCACGGGGCGCACGTGACCCAGTTCCAGCCGCACGGACAGAAACCGGTGCTGTTCATGAGCGGGAAGAGTTGGTTCGAGCCGGGCAAACCGATTCGCGGCGGTGTGCCGATTTGTTTTCCGTGGTTCGGCGCACGACAAGACGGTCGGCCGGGCCCCGCGCACGGATTAGCGCGGCTGATGGAATGGGAATCTATATCTGCGGAGCAAGCAAGCGATGGGGTCGTGGAGGTTCGCTTGCGTTTGGTATCCAACGAAGCGACGCGCGCGATGTGGGACGGGGAATTTGAAGCGGATTATCGGGTACGAGTCGGCGCGACGCTCGGCTTGGAGTTGCAGGTGCGAAATACCGGCGGCCAGCCGTTGCGTATCGAGGAAGCACTGCACACGTATCTGGCGGTCAGCGATGTGCGGCAAGTGAGCATTGAAGGATTGGCTGACACGCCCTATTTTACCGCTGTCGGGACCCCGCGCACGGAAACCGAAAGCGTCTCTCCCATCCGCATCACCGCCGAGACGGATCGCGTTTATCTGAACACGCAGGCCACTTGCGTCGCCCATGATCCGGGATGGCAGCGCCGGTTGGTGGTGGAGAAAACGGGCTCGGACGCGACCGTGGTGTGGAACCCGTGGATAGCCAAGGCCAAAGCGATGCCCGATTTCGGCAATGACGAATGGCCGTCCATGCTCTGCATCGAAACCTGCAACGTCCGTCAAAACGCTATCACCCTCGCGCCCGGCCAGTCGCACGTCATGGGCGCTGTCCTGCGTGTGGAGTGAGCGTACGACAAATGAAGACTTACCGCGTCACGGCTTCCGCCATCATCCCGGTGCCCGCGAATCAGGTCTACGCGATCATTGCCGACTATCGTGATGGCCACCCGCACATTTTGCCGAAGCCGTATTTCACGTACCTGGAAGTCGAGCAAGGTGGAATCGGCGCGGGCACGATCATTCGCTTCCAGATG
>JBGOTY010000076.1:0-11986 GCA_041476745.1 Verrucomicrobiia bacterium
CGCGATCTCCTCGAAGAAATTGCTGTGGCAGTTGAAAAAGAACGCGATGCGCGGGGCGAAGTCGTCGACGTCCAGTCCGCGCTCGACACAGGTTTGCACGTACGCGATACCGTCGGCCAGTGTGAAGGCGATCTCCTGGGCGGCGGTGCAGCCCTCCTCGCGCATGTGATAGCCGCCGACACTGATCGTATTCCAGCCCGGTACTTCCTTTGCGCAGAACTCGACAATGTCAGCAATGAGACGCAGGGAAGGTTTTGGCGGAAAGATGTAGGTGCCGCGCGCGATGTATTCCTTCAAAATGTCGTTCTGCACGGTGCCCGAGACTTTGGACCACGGCACGCCCTGTTTCTCGGCGACCGCGAGGTAGAGCGCCAATAAGATGCCGGCGGTCGCGTTAATCGTCATCGACGTGCTGACCTTGTCGAGCGGGATGCCGGTGAAAACCTGCTCCATGTCCGCCAGCGATGAGATTGCGACGCCGACCCGGCCGACCTCGCCGAGGGCCATCGAATCATCGCTGTCGTACCCAATCTGGGTCGGTAAATCGAACGCCATCGAGAGACCGGTCTGCCCCTGCGCGAGCAGATACTGGTAGCGCTTGTTCGTTTCTTTCGCCGTGCCGAAACCGGCATACTGGCGCATCGTCCAAAGTTTCCCGCGATACATCGTCGCGCGGATCCCGCGCGTGAAGGGAAACTTGCCGGGCTGTTCGCGTTGCTCAGTCATGAGGCTCACACAATTCCACGAGCACGCCGTGGGCGGACTTCGGGTGGAGGAAAGCGATCTTGGCGCCGCCGGCGCCGAGGCGCGGCTGTTCGTCGATGAGGCTGACGTTGGCGTCCTTCAGTTTCTTCAGTTGCTCGGTGAGGTGGTCGGTTTTAAGAGTCAGGTGATGCAAGCCTTCGCCGCGTTTATCCATGAATTTCTGGATGGGGCTGTCTGGTGACGTGGGCTCGAGTAACTCGATGGTGGTTTCACCCGCTTTCAGTATGGCGACGCGGACTTTTTGGTCGGGCACTTCCTCGATGTGCGAGAATTTCAGGCCGAGCGTATCGACCCAGAATTTCTTCGCCTCGTCGATACTCTTCACCGCGATGCCAATGTGGTCGATGCCCTGGATCATACCGCACCTGCCTTTTTCAACCGGGCGATGTCATTGCTCTTGTAGCCCAGATCGCGCAACACTTCCTCCGTGTGCTGTCCAAGCAGCGGCGGCGCGTCTCCCGCTTCGCCAGGAGTCGCGGACAACTTTACCGGCACGCCGGTCATTTTCACCGACTTGAGCTTCGGATGCGGACGCTCGACGACCATGTCGCGGGCGCGCACCTGCGGGTGCTCGAGCACTTCGGAGACGGAGTAGATGGGGCCACACGGAATGCCGTTTTTTTCAAGCAACGCCAGCCACTCGTCGGCGGTTTTCCCGGCGAAAATCCTTTCCAAAATGGGGTACAACTCAGCGTGGTTCTGGACGCGTTTCGGATTCGTGGCGAATTTCTCGCGCGTCTTCAAGTCCGGTTGACCGATTGCATCACAAAACTGCTGCCAGAGACGGTCGTTGCCGGCGGCGAGGTTGAACCAGCGATCCCGGGCCTTGAAGGTCTCGTACGGCACGATAGTGGGGTGCTGGTTCCCTTTGCGCGTGGGCGATTTGCCGGTGCCGAAGTAAATGCCCGCTTGATAGGTGAGGAACGAGACTTGTCCATCGAGCAACGACACATCGACCTTTTGTCCGTGACCCGTGCGCTGGCGGGCCTGCAACGCGAGGAGGATCCCGAGGGTCGCGTAGAGGCCGGCGGTAATGTCGGCGAGCGACGTGCCCGTTTTGTACGGTGGGCCGTTTGGGTCGCCCGTGAGGCTCATGATGCCGCCTTGCCCCTGGATGGCGAGGTCGTAGCCCGGTCGATCCGCCCAAGGACCGGTGTGGCCATAGCCCGTGACCGAGGCGTAGATGATTTTCGGGTTCAGTTTCACGACCTCGTCGTAGCCGAAACCGATGCTTTCCAGGAAGCCGCGGCGAAAATTCTCCAACAACACATCCGACTGCTGGATGAGTTTTGTCAGGATTTCGCGGGCGGCGGGCGTCTTGAGGTTGAGCGTCAGCGATTTCTTGCCGCGATTGATGCTGAGGAAGTACACACTCTCGCCCTCGAGGAACGGCGGTCCGTAGGCGCGCGTGTCGTCGCCCTTGTCGGGGTTTTCAATCTTGATGATCTCCGCGCCGAAATCGCTCAACAGCATCGAGCAATAGGGCCCGGCCAAAATGCGCGAAAGATCCACGACCCGGATACCATCGAGAGGCTTCACGCTGTCAAGGCTAACGATGCACGCTTGTCCCCGCAAGCGTTTTCCGCTACAACCGGGACCTGGAATGAGAATTTACCCAGTCCTTGCCGTGGCTGTCTTGCTTTCCTTCAATGGATACGCGGAACCCACGCCGACGAATCAGGATGCGCGGGTGATCCTGAATCGTGTGCTGTCGAATCGTCCGGTGAAGGATTTTTCCTTGAAGGCGCGGTTGTTTGTGGGGGACGCAGATCCCGTGATGGTGGAGATCCTCGTGAAAAACACAGCGACGGACACACGCACGATCTATCGGACGGCGCAAACTCAGGTGCTGGTCGTCCAGCCCGTGGTTGGTGAACTGCATTTCTACCTGCGAGGCGTTGGCGAACTGACCGGCGCGCAGCGAACGGGGAAGCTGCTGGGGTCGGAGTTTTCCTATTACGATTTGGGGTTGCCGTTCTTGCGCTGGCCGAATCCGAAGCTGCTCGACGCTGACGACCGGGTGCGTGCCCGGGATTGTTATGCGATTGAGATCTCGGCAGAAGGTGAGCCGTACACGCGCGTGAAGGTCTGGATCGATAAGGAGTACTACGCGTTGCTGCGGGCGGAAGCGTTTGATAAGAATGGGAATTTGGTGAGACGTTTCGCGGTCACCAGCTTCAAGAAGATTGGCGAAGCGTGGATCCCGCGCGGCCTGGAGGCGGCGATTTTGCCGCCGGGCCAATCGTTGCCGAACCAACAGAAATCACGCCTGGAGGTGTATGAAGGCAATTACGACACGCAACTGCCCGCGGATTGGTTCGCCATCGAAGGATTCCGGGCGATCGCCGACGGCGACGGGAACGCGGGACACTGAGTCAGCCAAAAGTTTCGTGCTTGGCCACCCACTGCTGACCGCGGCGCTCCCAGTTTTTCAGTTTCATCTGCAAGAACGAGACCTCGCCTAGGCCGCGGATCTGCTGTTCGATGTGCATCAGGGTTCGTTGCATGCCCAGGTCTTTCTCGACGTTCTCGTCCTTCTTCTTGCCGGGATGGTAGTCGAAGACCTGGAAGTCACCTTCGATGTAGACGGAAGAGCCGATAACTTCCACGTCGAGTTTCTGGGTGTCAACGTAGTTGCGCACCAGAACGCCTTGCACCACCCGTAGAAGTCTGAGTTCCTCGAGAGTCATGGCCCGCACTCCGACCGCTGACGCCTGAACGAACAAACGTAGTGTAACGTTTTAGACGGCCGGTAGCAAGGCAGAGTTTTTGGGGAACAAATAAGACTGTCAGACAATTTGGTTGATGACGCATGCGGAAGTGGGGAGAATAGCCGCACGATGAGACCGTTACGAGTAGGAGCGGCGGTAGCCCGAGAATGCCTAACGTTCAGATGCGAGGGGATGAAAACCGTCACTCAAACATATTGGCTTGGCTTTTGGATCAACGGATTGAGCATGGGACACACGCTCAAGGGAATCTCGGTTTTCGACTCTTTCTTAAGGAGTTGGCGGGGACGATAAAACTTTCTGTCTCCTGTGCCGACACCGAGTATTGGGTACGACGTGAGATAGCTGGTGAAGATTCTAGGATAGATGTTGAAGTGGTAGCGCACGGAGCTTTCATCATTCATATAGAGAACAAGATCTGGTCCCCAGAAGGCACGATGCAGACAAATCGTGAGTGGGGCGATTTACTCCTCCGCGCTGAAGCATTGGGAATCACAGTCCACATAATGCGGCGCGTTTAATTCAACCCAAGCTTGACGTTATAACATTTGTGGGTACACTACAGGCATGGTTCTCGAACTGAAACTTCGCAAGGTTGGCAACTCGGTGGGGGTGGTGTTGCCGAAAGATGTGCTCGCTCATCTCAAGGTTCAGGAAGGCGACAAGGTATGTGTCACTGACGCGGCTGACGGGAGCGTGCGGCTGGCGCCGGCCACCGCCGAGTTTACGCGGCAGATGGAAGCGGCCAAGGATGTTATTCATCGCTATCGCCGGACGTTGCGCGAACTGGCGAAATGAAGACACCGGGTTGGGTGCTGCGCGAGACGGTGCTGGCGTTGCACGAGCAGTTGCTGGCGGAGTTTGGCGGTCCCGTGGGCATTCGCGACGAGGGGTTACTGGACTCGGCGCTGGCCCGACCGGAGAATCTCTTCCACTACGGCAAGCCGACGATCTTCGACCTCGCGGCAAGCTATGGTTTCGGTCTGTTGAAAAATCATCCGTTCGTTGATGGAAACAAGCGCATGGGGTTCGCCGTGGCGGTTTTGTTTTTGGAACTCAACGGCTATCGGTTCCAGGCGACCGAGGCCGACGCGACCGTGCGCACGTTGGCGCTGGCGGCCGGTGAGATGAATGAGGCCGAATATGCCGCTTGGTTGAGGGCGAACTCGCGCAAGAATTGATTTGGTTGATGTCATCGGGAGGAAACCCTTAAAAACACGCGTCCGTGCAACAGGGCGTTGTCAGGGAAACTTTGGTGTATAATCCACAGTTTTACCCCCAAAAAACCTCAATGTTTACAGGCCTTCGGTAGAAAAGCTTCCAAACCTTCCAAAGCTTCCAAAGTGTGCTCATGGGATTTCAGGAAGTTGGCTATGATTGGGGTGTGAATTGTGCGCAGAAGATCAATAATTTCGAACAGAGCGGCGCTTCACAGAAGCGCCTCTACATGGGCAGGATTGTAGCGGAACCACGCTCACCGAGCGCGGCTGTGGCGACGGTCGGTCCAGACGGAATTGCCGGGGAGAATTGCTGCGAAGAACATGCTTTCTGCGAAACGAACTCCCCAATTAACTTGCCTATTTGCAAATACTTGGGTGATCCAGTAGTGGAATTTGGCCGGAGAGGGTTTGCCGAATTAGGACAATGCCTTTTCGGGGATTGCGGGTATGGATTCAGAGAATGGGCGCTGTGGTATGAGTCCCAAGTCTTGCAGCAGCTCGTGGTCGGTGTCGGTCTCGGGGTTTTGGGCGGTGAGGAGTTTGTTGCCGTAAAAAATGGAGTTGGCGCCGGCGAAGAAGCAGAGGGCCTGGGCTTCGCGCGACAACCGCGAGCGTCCGGCGGACAAGCGCACCTTCGCGCGCGGCAACGCGATGCGCGTCGTCGCGATCAAGCGCACCAGCTCGAAGACATCGACGGGCGGTTGGTCTTCGAGCGGCGTGCCGGGCATGGCCATCAGGCAATTGATGGGGACGCTTTCGGGCGGCGGATCGAAATTCACCAGCACTTCCAGCATACGGAGGCGGTCGGTGACGGTTTCGCCCATGCCGATAATGCCGCCGCAGCAAACGGACATGCCGGCGGTCTGCACGGCGCGGATGGTGTCGAGACGATCCTGAAAGGTGTGGGTGGTCACGATCTGCGGATAGAACTCGGGGCTGGTGTCGAGGTTGTGGTTGTAGGCGGTGACGCCCGCTTCCTTCAATTGTTGCGCGGCAACGTCGGTGAGTTGGCCCAGCGTGACGCAGACTTCCATCCCCAACTTGCTGACCTCCCGCACGGTTTCGAGGACAGAATCGAAAGCCTGCGTTCCTTCGCGGACGCCCTTCCACGCCGCGCCCATGCAGAAGCGGGTCGAGCCATTGGACTTCGCGCGACGGGCGACTTCCAAGATCTCGGCGGTGGACAGGAGCCGCTCGGTTTGCAGGCCGGTTTCATAACGCGCGCTCTGCGCGCAGTAAGCGCAATCCTCACTGCAACCGCCGGTTTTGATGCTCAAGAGGGTGCAAAGTTGGACTTCGTTATTCTGCCAATGTTGCAAATAGACGGCCCGAGCCTGCTGGATAAGGTCGAAAAAAGGTTGCGAATAAATTCGCTGAAGACGCTCGAAAGGGTTGGATTTCACGAATTATCAGCCTCGCAACAGGCTATCCTCCAAATACTTGTGCAATCCGAGTGCCATGCCATCCGGTGGAGGTTATAAGAAACGCGCCCGCATTGCAAGTGCGCGGTCGTTCTGTTACGGTATCGCCCCGATATGGACAAGACCCTCCAGACCATTTGCAACATGCTGCAGAGCCCGGACGGAATGCGACGTTGCGCGGCGGCCATGGTCATCGCCGAATTGCGACCAAAGCAGGATGGAGTCGTCAAGGCGCTGGGCGCGACCTTGAAAGACGCGAACCAACTGCTCACGCGCTATGTGCTGGAAGCGTTTGAGGTGCTCGATTCGCGCGCTGTAGTCCCGTATGTGCTGCCGTTGCTGGAGGCGCCGGAGACCGAGACCAAGCTGCGGGCCGCCGCCATCATAGCGCGCACGGGCGGCGAAAACGTCGCCAGCCTCCGCGATCAATTTGCCAAGGCCAACCCCCAGCAGAAGCGGGTTCTCGTCGATATTCTGGCCCGCATCCACAACCGCGATGCGATGCAACTCATTCTCGATGCGTTGTTCGATCCCGATTTCGAGCTGGTCAAGGAGGCCTGTCAGGCTGTTCGTCGCCACATTGTCGATGCGGCGCCGAAGAACCAGGTGGCCCTGCACAAGCAGGTCGCCAAGTTCATGACCTCATCGCGCGCGAAGAAGAACGACCGGGTGCTGACTTCCTGTCTCTTGCTGATCGGCTATGTTGGCGCACCGGATGCGCGGAAGGTCTTGTTGAAATATACGACGTCGAGGAATCTCGGTTACATCCGCCGCAATGCGCTCATCGGTCTCAAAGGCTTGCAATACACGGGCGCGGCGGTCAACCAGATCGGCCGCCAGATGCTCAAGTACCTCGGCGAACCGGATTACCCGAACATCGTCCAGAATGCGTTGGACATTATTGAGAAGCTGCCGCTCGGCAAGTCGTACGACGCCCAGTGGCGCAAGTTGCTCAAGAGCAAACACCCGAGCGTCCGCGCGTTTGCCACGCGCAAACTCGCGTCGAACGACAACGCCGCCACGAACCGGTTGATGATGACGCTGCTCGCGCACCCGGACACGCAGGTCAGCGAAATCGCCGCGGGCGCGCTTGCCCGACACAAAGGCGCGACCAAACTGCTGCTCGCCGCGCTGGCTCGTGAACGCAAGTCCGAGCCCGCCTGGCGGCTGGCCAAGATCCTCAAGCCGCATGGTCCGTCGGTGGACCGGAAGACACTCAAGAAATTCGCCGCCCTGGCCGCGCGCGCCATTGAGACCGGCGATCAACGTTATGAGACGTTGCTTTATTTCCTTCGCAACATCGACCCGAAACTGGCCGACAACGTCTATCGCGAGGTCGGCTTGAAATACAAGAAGGCCCGGAAATGGGCCAAGGCCGTGGATTGCCTGAAGCAGGTGGCGCGTTCCGAGGCGTCCGACACGGAATTGCGCTTCGAACTCAGCGTCTGCAACATCAAACAGTCCGCGAAGGACCTGACGCCGCATCTGCGGGCGGAAGACCAGGCGCTGCGGGGATTTCAGGCGCTGCTGTCAGACAAGGGCTTCAAGCTGTTTGACCGATTGAAGAAGGAAAAAGCGCTGGAAGCGCCCGACCTGTGTTACATCGGGTTCCACTTCAGCGAAGGCACGGGGGAAGAACAAAAGTTTGGCCGCAAGATTCTGGAATACGTCGCGAAGCGCTGGCCGAAGACCAAGGAAGGCAAAGCGGCTAGGAACAAGCTCAAGCTCCCGCCGCGCTCACAGTCCATCACGCCCACGCCTGTTCCGCACCCCAGCGTCGGAGGCTGAACTCGCGCTCGTCACATTTTCGACTGCAGTGAGTTCGCGAGCGTAATCCACTGGTCGATGGCCAATTCCTCGGCGCGCGCGGTGGCGGCCACGGAAGCGGCGGCAAATGCCGCATCCACGTCGCCAAACTCAGCCAGCAATTTGTGAAGCATCTTGCGGCGCTGACCAAAACCAGCGCGCACCACATCGTGAAACGGCGCGCCGGCCAGAAGTTTCACGCGCGGATCACGTCGCTCCAGAACCACGATGGCGCTGTCCACGTGCGGGGCAGGGTAGAAGCACCCCGGCGAGATGATATGCGCAATCGTGACGTGATAGCCGAGCTGCGTGAACACCGTCAGCGCCCCGTAGTCCTTGTGTCGCGGTGTCGCGGCGAGGCGGTTCGCGACTTCACGCTGCAGCGTGAGAACCATCGCGCGCGGCTGGTCCGCGCGCTCGACCAGCCGTTCGAGAATTGGCGTGGAGATGCTGTACGGCAGGTTCGACACGACCTTGTAGGGGGCGGTGACGCGGAAGTCAGGTTGCTCCAGCACCTTCACGGCATCGCCTTCGATCAATTCCACGCCGTCCACGTGATCGCGCAGATACTGGCAGAGGCGCCTGTCTTTCTCGATGGCGACGACCCGTTTGGCGCGCGCCACCAATTCGACGGTCAGCGCTCCCAATCCCGGTCCGATCTCCAGCACGGTTTCATCACCGCGAAGATCCGCTTGTTCGATAAGAATCCGCAGGATGTTGCCGTCGATGAGGAAGTTCTGCCCAAGCGCCCTGCTTGGACGGATGTCGAATTCGGCGAGGAGTTGACGGACCTGAGTGAGCGTCATTTTGTGGACGCCAAGTGCGCCGCCATGTTGATCGCGGCGATCATCCCGTCGGGGCGGGCGATGCCCTTGCCGGCGATGTCGGGAGCGGTGCCGTGGTCGGGAGACGTGCGGGTGAACGGCAGCCCGAGTGTAAGATTCACGCCATTGTCGAACGCGATCAACTTGAATGGCGCAAGCCCCTGATCGTGGTACATGGCCACGACGGCGTCGAACTCTCCGTGCGCTGCGCGATAAAACAGCGTGTCGGCCGGGTACGGTCCGCCGACGTCCATGCCGCGGCGCGCGGCGCGTTTCACCGCCGGCCCGATAATGCGTCGTTCCTCGTCACCCAGCAGACCGCCTTCGCCGGCATGGGGGTTAAGTCCCGCGACAGCGATTCGCGGACGACGGATGCCGAATCGACGGCAGATCTCGTTTGATAATTCAATCACTTCCACGATCTTGCTCGCGGTAATGAGTTTCGGGACGTCGCGAAGCGGTGCATGCGTCGTTACCAGCGCCACTCGCAACGGTCCGCCCGCGAGCATCATGGCGAATCGCCTGGTGTGTGAAAGGTGAGCCAGCAGTTCTGTCTGACCTGTGAATGGATAGCCGGCGCGGTGCAAGAGGTCCTTGGTGATCGGCGCGGTGGCGAGCGCGGCCAGCTCACCGCCGAGGCAGCGTTCCGCTCCTTCGACGACCCAGTCCACAGCATCGGCGTGACGTCTCGCGTGGGGGTTGCCGATGACCTCGTAATCGAAACGGCGGTTAAGCCGGCCCGATTTCAGCGCCTTGGCCACGACCTCCGGCCCGATGCCCGCCGGGTCGCCCAGCGTGATCCCTATGCGGGGACGATTTGGCATTTGCTTAGAAAAGGTGGATATAGGCCCTGGCGCGGAGGTCTTTGACCCAGTCCTCCTGCATCTTGGCCCGTTGCTGTTGGAGGAGAATCTTCTCAATATCATCGCGCACCTCGGCAAGCGTGACCGTGTGCGCCGGCTTCACGTCTTCGACGTGGAGAATGTAGTAGCCTTCCGCCGTTTCGATGATCCGGCTGTGCTGGCCGGCTTTCAGCGAGAAGGCGATTTCGTTGAGTTCCTTGCGCAGGACGTCCTTGCCGATCCAGCCCCAATCGCCGCCCTCTTTCGCTTCCTTGCCTTCGGAGTAGACGCGGGCCATGCTTTCGAAGCTGTCGCCGGCATCCAGTTTCGCCAGGATTTCTTCCGCGAGCTTGCGCTGCAGATCAATCGGCGGCGGGGCAGGGACGGCTGGCTCCCCGGCGACCGTCGGAGTGTTCGTCTCGCTGGCGGAAGCGGTCGCCCTTGCATTCGTTGTCACGGCCTCGGCGACTTCCACGTTCGTGGTGGTGACGGTCATTTCCGAGTTGGTCTGTGACAGTTGCTTTGTCGAGGCCGGCGGAGTCTGTTCCGCAGGGCTCGCGGGAGAAACGGGTTCGCCGCGTTTGATGAAGATCATGCGCAGCTTGATCTGTTCGCCGACTTTGTACTGGTCGAGGTTCTCGCTGTAATACTTCTCCATTTTGTGGGGAGAGACCACGACGGTCTGCTGGGTTTTGTGACCGCGCATGGCCTGGATGATCACGCGTTCACGCACCTGGTCGCGGTACTGCGACAAGGTGAGGTTTTCGGCTTCGAGCGTTTTCACGAACGCGGCGCGGTTGCCGCCGTAATCGCTCGAGATAATGTCGTTGATCTGTTGCTCGATGACGGTCTCCGGGATCTTGTAGCCTTTCTCTTTGAATTCCTGGATGATAAGCGCGCGCTCGATGAGCTGGTTGAGAGCGTCCATTTCCGCTTTGCGGACTTGATCGACCAGGTTCTGGCCGGAGAAGTTGCGGCGGAGTTGTTGCGCGGCGGGCTGCACGAGATTGCGGACTTCGCTGTAGGTAATGACCTTGTCGTTGACGATGGCCGCGACGCCATCGACGATCTCCGCGGCCAGCGACCCGCCGGCAACAGCGAACATCGCGACCGCCAGTACTGCAAACTGTCGCTTCATAACTGCCTTTCGTGGCGACCGGAGTTCAATTTCGCCAAAACACCGGAGTTTTTCTTCAGGAACAGCACGAGTTCCTCAATCCTTTCGACACTTGCGGGACTCAGATGGTGCTCAATCCCCTCCAAATCGAGTTGCGCCGTGTGACGGTCCACGCCAAGCAACTCAAAAAACTCTTCCAACACCCGATGCCGCCGGCGCACGGCGCGCGCGACACCCTTGCCCTTCGAGGTGAGCACGAGGCCGCGATATTTCTCATAACGAACGAAGCCGTGTTCGCCGAGCTTCTGGACCATCTGCGTCACCGAGGCCTGACGGATGCGCAGGGAACGCGCAATGTCCACCATGCGGGCGCGTCCCTTGTCCTCGGTCAACTCGTAGATGCGCTCCAGGTAATCCTCAGCGCTCTCGGTGGTTTTCGGCATGGAAGCGGAGCATAACCAAAGGAACGGGTCGGCGCAAGCGTTGTGGGCCGGAGCCGCTTCGTGAAAGCGACTGGCAATATTCTACACCTTCGGCCCGGCTGCCACGATTTCCGCGGACACGCCCTGGAACTGCTCGAAGTTCTTGACGAATTTGCCCGCCAGATCCTTCGCGCGGCGGTCGTAGCCAGCCGCGTCCTTCGCGCCGTACCGTGGCGCCAGCAATTTCGCGGGAACACCTGCCAGGGCTTTCGGCACTTCGAATCCAAACGTCGGATCCTTCTGGAATTGAGCCTTGTCAAGTGCGCCGTCGATGATGTGTGTCACGTTTTCCCGATTGATCTTCAGCGGGATGCGCGGACCCTGGCCGAACGCGTTGCCAACCCAGCCGGTGTTGAGCAGATAACAGTGGACACTGTGCTTGCGCATCTTCTCCGCGAGCAGTTGGGCGTAAACCTGCGGCGGCAACGGCAGAAACGGCGCGCCGAAGCAGGTCGAGAAGGTCGGCGTCGGGTCCTTGCCCATGTTGGCTTCCGTACCCGCGAGCGCCGCGGTATAGCCCGCCATGAAATGATACATGGCCTGGGAAGGATTGAGCCGTGCGACGGGCGGCATCACGCCGAATGCGTCGCACGCCAGGAACACGATCGCTTTCGGATGTCCGCCCATGCCGCTGGGCACCGCGTTGGCAATGTAATCCAGCGGATACGCGCAGCGCGTGTTCTCGGTGAGTGAGTCATCCATGTAATTGGGTTCGCCCGTCGCCGGATCAACCACCACATTTTCAATCACCGATCCGAACCGGATCGCGTCCCAAATGAG
>JBGOTY010000077.1:0-11906 GCA_041476745.1 Verrucomicrobiia bacterium
ATCTACGCAGACTACAACGCGACCACGCCTCTTGCTCCCGAAGCGTTGGAGGCGATGCTGCCCTATTTGCGCGAGCATTACGGCAACGCCAGCAGCGTGCATGTATTCGGCCGCGAAGCCCGGGCGGCGATTGACGACGCCCGGGTGCGGATGGCGAAGCTGGTCGGCGCCCAGGAAAGCGAGATCGTGTTCACCGGCGGCGGCACGGAAGCCGACAACACGGCGATCTTCGGCGTGGCCCATGCCTCGCGAAAGCGCGGGAGCCGACACATCGTCACCAGCAGCATCGAACATCACGCCGTGCTGCACGCCTGCCAATACCTCGAGAAGACGGGCGAAGGCGAGGTCACGTATTTGCCGGTCAGCCGCGAGTGCCTCGTCGATCCAGCTGATCTTCGCCGGGCGATCCGCCCGGATAGCGTGTTGGTGTCGATCATGTCGGCTAATAACGAGACCGGCACGATCCAACCGGTGAAGGAACTGGCAGCGATCTGCCGCGAGCGCGGCGTGACGTTTCACACCGACGCCGTGCAGTCGTTCGGCAAGCAGCCGGTAGACGTGAACGATTGGGGTGTGGATTTACTCTCCATTGCTGCGCACAAGTTTTACGGCCCGAAGGGCGTCGGCGCGCTGTATGTCCGGCGTGGCACGAAGTTGGATCCGCTGCTGTTTGGCGGCAGCCACGAGAACGAGCGGCGCGCGGGGACGGAGAACGTCGCCGCGATCGTCGGCTTGGCCAGGGCCGCTGAGTTGGCCACCGCGCAAATGGGGGAAGAGCAAGGCCGTTTGTTCGGACTCGCCGAGAAACTCGGCGATAGCATCGCCCAGCGTATCCCCGGCGCGCATCGCAATGGTCACGCGAAGCAACGCATCGGGAACACGATCAACTTCAGCTTCGAGGGTTGTGAGGAAGAAGGGTTATTACTCGGTCTCGACCTCGAAGGGGTGGCTGTTTCCAGCGGCTCGGCGTGTGCGGTCGGTTCACTGGAACCGTCGCACGTGCTGAAGGCAATGGGCTTGCCGCATGAATTGTCGCGGGCCGCCGTGCGTTTCTCCTTCGGCAAGAGCAACACCACCGAGGATGTGGATTACATCCTGAAAGCGCTCGACAGGGTTGTGAAACGACTGCGCGCGTTCTCAACCCAATCGTGAAACGCCGAGCCCGAAGGCTCAGCCACGCGGCGCTGGCGTTATTCTTTGTCCTAAACCTTGTCGCGTATCGCTACGTTTGGCGCATAACGCACTCCCTTCCGTCGGAAGCGCGACGGGTGGCCGCGGCGATGCGCGGCCCGACGCAATGCCATATTTCCCGGGACGGGTGGCATTGTGGCTTCTGGTGGGACGTGCCCGAGGAGTATCGGCGGGTCTTTGGCGGGTGGCTCGAACCGAAGGGGAGTGGCCCGGGTGTCGTGCGCGAACCGAGCGATCAATCGAAGAAGCGATAGCGGAAAATAAACCAGAGCGCGGCGAGGCCGTCCTTCCAGTTGATCTTCTTGCCTTCACTGTAATCGCGACCGGCATAGTTGATACCGGTTTCGTAAAAGCGGAACTGGCGGCGCGCCAGCTTGGCAGTCAATTCGGGCTCAATGCCAAAACGGTTGGACGTCAATGTAAGGCCCTCAATGCACTGGCGGCGAAAGACCTTGTAACAGGTTTCCATGTCCGTGAGATTGAGGTTACAGAGCATGTTTGAGAGCAGCGTGAGAAAACGGTTGGCCATGAAATGCCAGAACAGCAACACGCGATGGGTCCCTCCGGCAAAGCGCGAACCGTAGACGACGTCCGCGCGACCATCGAGGATCGGCTTGAGCAGGCCCGGATAGTCGGACGGATCATATTCAAGATCGGCGTCCTGAATCAGGACAATGTCGCCGGTCGCATGTTCGAGGGCCGTGCGCAACGCCGCGCCCTTGCCGCGGTTGTAGGGATGCGAGAACACGCTGAGGCCGTTGTCGCGCGGGATCTTCTTCAAAAGGTCGCCCGTGCCATCGGTGGAGGCGTCGTCGACGAGAACGATCTCTTTTTCCAAGCCGCAGGAATCCGCCGTACGCACGCGGCGGACGAGTTCCTCCACGGTGCGCACTTCGTTGAAAACCGGAATCAAAATCGAGAGACGCTTGAAGCTTTCGGGCATATGGGTTCGAAGTATAGGGATGCCCGGTGCCCGCGTCAGCAGTTTTTTTCCTGTAGCGCCGCACGGCGGCTCGTGGTATTTTCGGCGTGCGGTTTGCGGGCGGGTTAGCCAAGTGGTAAGGCGGGAGTCTGCAAAACTCCTATCGTGAGTTCGATTCTCACACCCGCCTCCAATTTCCATCCCTGCAAACATAAGGGTTTGCGGGGATTTTCATTTCTGGAACGCAGAGGCCAAAAACCGACTTGATACCAGTCCTGATACCAGTTCCCTCAAACCAGTCTGGCGGCGGGGGCAACGGCGAGCGAGATCAAGCGGCGGGATGCTGGTAGGCGGGCGGCGAGGAGGTTTGGCTCGCCCCGACCCAGGTACCCCTGAACTTCATCATTCAGTGCGTCAGCGTTTTTCGGTCTATCGTAGCCAAGGATCGGGTCGAACATGGCCTTGCCTACTTCTTCTGAGCCGCCTTCAATTTCTTCCAACGAAGTTTTTGAGCCCTCGAAATAGCGGCTCGTCCAGCGGCACTCATCTTCCGCTTCCCGCCCCGTCCACCGGGCTTCGGGCCGGACTTCGACCGTCCACCAAGGCTGGCGAGAATGCCGTCAATCTTTTTGATTTCAGCTTCGTGACCAGCCCGTTTTTGGAGCAACATTTTCTTGATGTCTGAATAAATTTCCATGAGCCGAGACTATCAAATCGAATCAGGTTTTTGCAATCTGCGACTTTGAGAGTCCCTACCTGGTTCAACTCGGGCGGGCGGATGTCGAACGGGAACTGCGGCGGGGATCTGGCGGGCAGGAACTGGGCTGCTCATCGACTGGATAGACGTTTTCGCACTTCGATCTCTAATCTAGCGTAGCCACTCAACTCCCGAAACAGGTTTGCGATCCCGCCTAATACGCCGACGACGACAAGAACGAGCCACGGATCATGAGGTCGCAGGGACCTCATGACAAAGATGATGAACAATCCAGGAGCGATAAGAATCCATCTGCCAACGGTGGTTCTTCTCTCCAATGCTGACAACCAAATAAAAGGCTTCTCTGAAAACCCCCGCCCCCAATGACGCCCAACAGCACTCAAAGCGTATGCGAATACTGCCATCACGGCGATGGTCAGAAACAAAATATATTCTTTGTCTTCCATAATTCGCCCACGGTATTAGCGGAGCTACTGTGAATGTTGAGGACATCGTATGACGCATCGAGTTGCCCGTCAAGGCATCGGACAGTCCCGACCGCTTCATCCAGGGCGGTCGCATGTCGAACGGGAATTGCGGCGGGATCAGGCGGGGGGATACGGCGGCGAACACTGGCGGCAAGCCTTGCCTCCCGATAGTCGGGAGGTTGTGTTCTAAACCATCTTAAAGCGTCCGCCAAGATCAGAGCGGCGACATGCGGACTGGTTTTGAATTGTGAGCAAAGCGACCTTGTGGTAGAAAGTCTTCTCATAACGAGCGGGAAAATGATCAATATCTTAGAGTTTTTTGGCCACAACCTTGATCCGAAGTGGGCTTTTGGAGTCTTTTTTTCCGGTATCGGAGTCTTTATTATCGAACGTCTGTATAAGCATTTTCGGCGGAAGCGATTGTCACGAGTTCCACAACGAACGGACTCGGCGTCAGCCAGCGTTGTTCAAAAGGGCGACGGAGCTACGACGGTTCAACAGGGACGGACTGAGACAGGTCATGTGGTAAACATTAACGCTCCGGTCGGAGCCTCCTCGCTTGAAATACGTGACGCTACATGGACTCAGGAGCTTTTTTGTCACTCAGTCCCGCCAATCCGGGCTTCTCGATTCTGAAATTGCGGCCCTCATCGGCGACAAGTCTGGGGCGGCGATCATCGCTCAAACCTATTGGGATTTCATGCCCGAGCATCTGTTGAAGAGGGCGAACCAGATAAGACTACTGGCCAGTTGACTTGATACCAGCCTTGATACCAGTAGTCCCAAGATAATTGTATATTTTCAACCCTATACAAATGTATTTGTCGCAGACCCAAATTCCTGGCAGCGAAGTTGATACTGGTAATGCCTGTAAATTATTGAATTGCGACGAAGCAGGGTTGCTACTCCTGCAAAACTCCTATCGTGAGTTCGATTCTCACGCCCGCCTCCAATTTCATCTTCAGTAAATCTAGGGGGTTGCGGGCAGTTCTCTTTTTGAAAGGCATGGCCCAAAAACCGACTTGATACCAGTCTTGATACCAGTTCCTTCAAGGCAGCCTTCTAGCAGAGTTTACGGAGAGTCCTTCTGCGGCTGGTTAATCTGAAGTGGAAACGCCTCTCATACTCGGTGGGCCTTCTGGGGTCGGAAAAAAGAAGTTTCTGTCAATTCCTTGAAAAAAACGAGTGGCTGTATCTTGAGGCCGACCAACACCCCAAAGATGGAATAACTGAATTGGGTCTTCGGTCCGGATGGGACGCCTTCTGGGGGAAATATGATCCGGAAGGGCTTGCACGGGAGCTATCAGATCGATGCAATAAGGGGCGGCATTTGGATGCCGTATTGTCATTGCCAAGTCTTGCCATCCCCACGAAGCAACATCTGGATGCAGCCCTAAACCGTCTGACAATTCGTTTTCTTTGGGGCGACCCTCGGTATTGCTTGCACGCCTTGGATATCCTGCAATCGGAGCCCAGTTCCTGCTCGGAGTCATCCGGTTTGTCGCCGCACGATTGCGAACGGTTGATAAAAAATACATCGACTCGATGCTGCTCTCACGCTTCTGGGCACGTGAAACTCCACGTGAGAAAGTGACCGGGGTAGGTGGTACTGCGCCGCGTTGACCTCTGCCGCCTGGGACCGCCTGCCGGCTTGATCGTTCTGGAAACCAGCGGGATTTTCAAACTCCGAGACAGTGATCCTTTCGTTCCCAAAGGAGGAAAGAATTTCGCTGCGAAGTCCGCGCCGCGATTGAAACTCAATGTTTTTGCGGGTGCACCGGCCGGGAATACCGTGTCTCCGCGGTTTTTTTCCATGAGCCAGCCGTGAGGTGAGATCACTGAAATTGGTTCTTAATTCAATCCTCAAAATCCATTTGTCGTCACACGGAGAAAGTTCTTGTGTTAGGAGCGGCCTGGGCTATAAGTCAGCCGATTTCCGAACGGAGAAGCGCGGTCGGTTTGGCTGGCATGAACATCGGTTCTATGCGCGTGGCGAAAACGGATCAAGCGGGTCACACCATTGAGCGGCAACAGACTGTCTCCACCGGCGGTCTGGCGCTCCTCCCCGGGAGCCGGTTAATTCGTGCCCCTTTCGACAAGCGGCATTGGATTCTGTTCTGTGCGCTGGTCCTGCTGGCGGTCCCCGTGAAGGGGCAAGAGTTGGTCGCTCCTCCTTTGCAGCTTCCGGTCAAGCAGAGTAAGCTTTCCTCGATGCCTCGCCTCTATGTGCGCGAATTTCGGTTTCAAGGGAACAAGGTATTCTCCTCGCAGCAACTCGCGAAAGTCACGGAGGCGTACGTCGGGAGGGAGATCACTAATCTGGAATTGGAGGATGCCCGGCGAGCCGTCACGGAGTACTACGTCAGCCGCGGCTATATCAACTCCGGGGCTGTCTTGCCAGACCAGGATCCCCAGGACGGCGTGGTCACGATGCGGATTACCGAAGGCGTGATTTCCGCGACCGACGTCACGGGAAACAAATGGCTCCGGGAAAGTTACCTCAAGAACAGAATCGAAAGATGGGCCGGTCTCCCGCTGAACGTCAACGACTTGAAGGAAGGACTGCAACTGTTACGACAGAATCCGAACGTCACCCAAATAAACGCGGAACTCCGGCCTGGCATCGTACCGGGCGAGAGTGTGCTGGACGTTCACGTACGAGATGAGCGCCCATTTCAACTCGTGCTGCAAGTGGACAACAACCGTCCTCCAAGTGTTGGCTCCGAGGAGATACTGCTCATCGGGCGAGACATTAATTTAACGGGGAACGCTGACCCGCTGGAAGTATCCTACGGCATTGCCGAAGGAGGGGACCCTGGTTACAAATTTTCGGACTTTAACAATGTTTCGGCCTCCTACCGGATTCCGCTAACGCCCCATGATACGACGCTTCGTATTTATGGTAACAAGAACGATTATGCGGTGATTCAAGAACCATTCAATCCTCTGAATATTACCAGCGATTCGTATCGTGCGGGCGCGATACTTCGCCAGCCCATCTACCAGTCGGCAACTCGGGAGCTGGCTGTGGCGGTCACCTTCGAACACGAGTACGCCAAAACCTTCTTGCTGGGTGCCCCGTCCGATATCTCTCCAGGTTCCACCAATGGTGTCACCGAAATCTCGGCCCTACGCATTAGTCAGGAATGGACCGACCTCAGCCAGGATCAAGTGTTGGCATTGCGTTCCACATTCAGCGTGGGACTCAATGCGTTCGACGTCACGGATACCCGCACCAATCGGAACGCAGAATTCTTTACGTGGCTTGGTCAGGCTCAGTACGTGCGCCGCCTCTTTGGCACCCCCAACCAGTTGATCTTGCGCACCGACGTTCAATTGACCGACCAACCGCTGTTGTCGCTGGAGCAGTTCACATTGGGTGGTGCTGACAGCGTTCGAGGTTACCGGGAGAACCAGATTGTCGCAGACGAAGGGGTCTTTAGTTCCGCCGAACTCCGCTTGCCGCTGCTCTTCGACAAGACGGGATCTCCCGTCGTGCAGTTGGCTCCTTTTTTCGATTTCGGCGCGGCGAGGAACGTGGATGGACATACACCGGACCCAACCACCATCTTCAGTGCCGGGGTGGGGTTGTTGATCAGCCCAAACCGGCGCCTGAACGCGCAACTCTATTGGGGCCACCGGTTCCACAGGGTTGCCACCTCCGGTAATGATCCGCAGGACCTCGGCATCTATTTCAAAGTGAGCTACGAAGCCTTCTAGCGGATTCAATCCGACTGGCTCATTCTCCATCGTTTGGGGCTTGCGAGGCGACATATACGGCGGCATTGGTTAAACCCACCTGCGCCAGCAACGCGGCACGTCCTTCCTGCAACGATCTGTCCTTCGGTCGCACATCGATCAGGTCGGATATCGCGGTCAGCGTGTCCAGCCAGATGCCTTCCCCGGCGTAGACGAACGGCAAGTTTTCCCTCGTGGCATTATCCAGTTGCGATTTCAGCGATGCGGAGGGTTCCACCCGCTTGATCCACCCGCTGGCGATGACATCCTTGGATCGGCTTTCGGAATCGACCACGAGCGCCACGACCCATTCATATTCAACCCCCGGCGCAAGCTTGACGTCATGGTCCGCCAAATTCAACCGCTGAATCCCGGCTTTGCGGGCGTCGGGAAACTGGACCTGGAGTAGCGGCCGAACCGTATTCTGCACCAGGATCGTCAACTCGAACCGAACATCCGCGGGCTGCGACTGATACCAAAACAGGGAGGGCTGCTCCTGGACGGTCGAGGCGGTGCTGTCCGGGGCAAGAACAGTCACACAAGTCAGGGAAACACCGCTGCCGCGAGAGCCGCCGTCAACCCGGGACGCCGGCGCTCCCATTATGGGAAGTAGATTCATGAACTTTCGTCTGGGCGGCGAAGGCAGCTGCGGCGGCGTCTCTTCTTTCGGTTTCGCGACGGGAGGAGGCGGCTGGGGCGTTGCCTCTTCCTTCGCTTTGTCGACCGCCGGAGGCGCTGGGGCCGGCTCCTCGGATTTGAGGGCGATGACGAACGAGAGATCCAGTCCCAGGACTACAAACAGGACTTTGAGAAAGCCATGCTTCATAGGTTTCATCCTTGCCTTTGAGAGACCTCTTTTACGACACGATAAACCGTGACCGACTGGCTTTTGCCAGCCAATGCTATCTCCCCCACGCGCCGGGTCTCAAACCGATCTTTCACAAAATCCCAGGTGCTTCCTCCGATAAGAATCCGGCAGCAACGATCCGTCAGGTCCGGTTCTTCATACTTCTTGTCAAAGCTTTCCAAGCGGGAAGCCGTGTTGACCGTATCGCCGATGACAGTGTACTCCATTCGCTCCGTGCTGCCCAGACTGCCGGCAACCAGTGACCCGGTGTAGATTCCCACCCGCATTCGGCAGGTCGGCAGACGCCGCAATTCCCAAACGGTATTGAGCCGATGCAACGCCGTTTCCATTGCCAATGCGCAGCGAACGGCGTTGACGGCGTCCTCTTTGATTGCTTTGTCCGTCTTGCGGGCCACCGGAACCCCAAAGAGCGCCATGACCGAATCTCCGATGAACTTGTCGATGACACCGCGATGGGAGATCGCGACCTCCGACATCGTGCCCATGTATTCGTTCAACCAGTCCATCAGGGTGGACGGATCCAGCGCCTCGGACAGGGAGGAATAGCCCTTCAAATCCGTATACAGTACCGTGGCCGTGAGCTTCTGCGTGCGGGGGCGTCCTCCGTCCAGGAATTCATTGCGCTGCGTCCAAATTGCTTCGGCCACCTCGCGGGATACCTGCTTCGAAAACAACTGCATAATCATTTGCCGCTGCGCTTTTTCCTGATACGAAATATACCAATTGACGGAAACAGCCGCCGCAACGCAGGCAACCGCCGGGGTGGCCAGTGGAATCCACCACCGCATGTCGAAGGCCCGCCAGGCCGCACCCGTCAAAATGAGCAAGGCCACGCACAGCAAAATAGAGGAACGCCAGGGAGACCGGACCGCATAGCCAACGACACCGCCAACCAGGCACCAAAGCACCGTCCATTCATCCTGCTGCCAATCCGTCCAAAACGCGCGCTGGGGCTCGCCGTTCAAGGCCACCCGCAATAGCTGGTTGATAACCTGGGCGTGCACTTGGAGTCCACGATGGCTCTGGCTCAAGGGTGTCACCTTGTCGTCCTGCACGCTGCGTGCGGTCATTCCCATAATGACAATCTTATTACTAAATATATCGTTGGCCAGCGTCCCCCGCAGAAGCTGCGACCCTGACACCGTCGGGAACTGGCGCGGCCCTCGAAAATCCATTAGAAACTGGTATCCCGCGTCGTCGACTTTCACGTACGGACCGTCGTTGGATTTGAGAGGGCGCAGTAGCGCCTTGCCTAACCGGAGGGCGCCTGCGTCGGTCGCGTCTGGCTCGAGAGCAATCCCCTCCCCCTCGAGATAAACAAGAGCCAATTGCGAGGCAAGAGAGAAGAGAGCATTCGTTCCGCCCCGCAGATAAAGCAGGCCCCGTCGGATAGACCCGTCGGTATCGGTGGTAAAATCGTTGAAGGCGATCCGTTCGGGTTGGTTGGCGAGTACTGGTGGTGGTTTCACCCCATCCTTATTCAACGAATCCGGAAACCTAAAACTGCAAATGATGTTGTCGTTCGAGAGGAGTACCCTGTCCAGAAGTCTCCGGTGGCCCCCATCCGGCACGGGGATGTCCCGATAGATGTCGATCCCAACGACCCGTGGATTCTGTGCCTCAATGTTCTCGAGCATCCGCGCCATGGTCTGGTCCGGCACGGGATAATCGAGGCCGAGTTCCGTTGCGTGAATATCCTTCTCGTCAATACCGACAAGCACGATTCGTGGATCGGTGGCCATCGCCGGGCTCTGGTGCCTGGTAAAGAAATCATAAGCGAAGAACTCCAGACGTTGGAGACCTCCGCTCCGCCGGAGACCCACCACCACGGCTAGAATCAGGCCCGTGATCAGCAAGCTGACGCACCACGCAGGCCAGAGCCGCTTCGGCATCGGCTTCACACGACTCCCACCGGTTTCACAGCCAGTTCCCAATCAATAGGTAAGGCGCCCAGTAACACGGGTGGTGATACCGCCGATCCGCAAGCATTTTCAGCTGCGCCAATTGCAGTGCCCTGGCTTTCGAAATCGACTGGTCGCCAGCCAACTGGGAGTAGAATTCCGACATCAAAGATGTGCTGGCCTGGTCGTTCACAAACCAAAGGGTTGCGAGCGCACTGCGGGCGCCGGCCTTGACCGCCACCCCGGCCAAGCCGAGGGCGGCGCGCTCATCCCCGGCTGCCGTCTGGCAGGCACTCAGGGTCAGGAGATCGACCGGCTCACTGCGGAACTGGCTCGGGCGAATCAGGTGCTCCAGCCCATCCAGGTTGAGGGCACTGTCGTAGGTCAAAACGAAGGTCTTGTCGACATCGTGTTCAAATTGACCGTGCGAGGCGATATGAACGATGGAATACTGTCTCTCCCCAAAATCCTTCTCCAGCGTCGCGTTCAGGAAATCCTTGTTGAACAACTCTTGGCCCGGATACAGAAGTCGCAAATGTTGAAGTTCGGCCGGCACATAGTCCAACGGAGAGAATCCCTGCACCGACTGGGACAAACCCGCGAGCAACATTTGCTGGCCGCCTCGGTGTGCCGATCGCGGCGCGGTCAGGGTCAGACCTGGGGTTACCGCCACGGAAAAGTCCTCGATCAAGAACCTCTCGCCATCTTGCAGCGCAGCAAAGGAGATTGTTTGGAGGGCCCCATCCGGTATGAAAACAAGCGTCTGGATGTGACGGCGTGCGAGTTCTTCCTTGATGGGACGAATCAGCCAGTCATAGAGCTTCCGCGCCTGTTCCAGATATTCGTACGTCGTGCGTTTTTCCAGGTTCTTGCGGAATTGCTGCACTTCGGCTGTTAGTTCTTGGGATCCGACGGGCACTTTAAATCGCTCCAGTCCCGTGGAGAATCCAACCAGCACCTCCATGCGGTCCGCCAGCGGGATGACATAGATGACCGCGGCATTCGTGGAAACGTCCTCGACGCGCGTCTTCTTTACGAGATTGACGCATTCATCCCGAAAGTAATCTTCCAACTCAGCGGACTTGAGCTGCTCGACGATGTCCCGTGCTTCCCGCAAATTCTGCTGGATCTGCTTCGGGTCCGTCAGTGTGTCCGCCTGCCGCAACAACAAATCAGCCAGCTCATAGTACACGGGGCCAACCGTCTCTCGAAACGACGCCGGCACGGGACGATTTGCATAGGTGAGGAAAAGATCATTCCGAATCAACTGCAGCGACCGGACCGCGCGCAGGTAGGCGGCGATGGCCTCGGCCGGCTGATTCAACGCCTTGAGCAAGCGTCCGGTCTGCCACTCCCAGCGGTAGAGCGCCTCGGTGGTTTGTGTCTCCTGGGCAAGGAAGGCGGCGCGGCGGGTCGGGTCCAGAGCTTCGGCGTAGCGTAAATCCTGCTCATAGAGTCCTCCCAGCCCTCCCAGGGCATAGGCGGCAGCGCGCTTGTCGCCGATTTTCTGGGCGACCTGGAAGGCTGAGTTGTAGGCGTTCGTGGCGGCGGCAAAGAGCGGGTCATGCGATCCCGAGCCGAGCCGCAACAATTGTCCGTACGTTTGTCCGCAGATGATCATGACAAAAGCTTTTTCGTGGCTGTCTGCAGCCTGACGGGCCTCTTCCATCGCGGAGTCATTCAGGCTTGTGCCATCGGCCACCGTGCCCGCGCGTGTAGTCGTGGAAGCAGCGTTGCTGAGCGCTTTGGCAGCCAGCAGTCGATCATGTATTTGGCGTGCCAGCGAAGCGCCCTCGCGATAGGCCTCCAGGGCATCGCCAAACTTGCCCTCCGCAACCAGCAGGTTGCCCAGGCTGTTGTAGATGGCACCGGCGGCCTTCAGGTCTTCATCCTTGAGCGCCAAGGGGAGGGCTTCGCGCAAGTTGGCCTCGGCGAGATCAGCGCGGCGCGTGTACGACCACGCTTCTCCGAGGTTGCTCTTGGCTAAGACAATGCGTCTCGTGTCACCGATACTGGCGGCAAGATTTGCCGCGTTATCCAATAGTTTGATTGCCTCGCTGAATTGTCCGATGGCCTCACGAGCAGCAGCCAGACGAACTTG
>JBGOTY010000078.1:0-11871 GCA_041476745.1 Verrucomicrobiia bacterium
AGCGCGGTGAGCGCAATCAATTTCCAAATCTTCATCGAGTACAACCTCCTTGTTATTCAACTAACGCAGATAACGGCCGGTCGCAAGCATTGTTGATAGGCGCGGACGCGACGGAGCGCGTCCCTCCATCTGGGATACCTGCGGTCGGGCAGACCGGCGCGGTCGGGAGACCGGCGCCGAACAATGCTCGGAGGCAATTGGCTTGC
Source organism: Verrucomicrobiia bacterium (assembly GCA_041476745.1). Taxonomy (GTDB): domain Bacteria; phylum Verrucomicrobiota; class Verrucomicrobiia; order Palsa-1439; family Palsa-1439; genus Palsa-1439. The sequence continues at coordinate 207 of JBGOTY010000078.1, forward strand.
GGTGGGTGGCGGGGCGGTGTAAGAAGGCGCGGAGATTCCAAGGAGATCTCGGATGGCACGAACGAAAAGGGGACGGACTGCGCTTGCGGGGTATTTATTCCTTTTGCCGAACCTGCTCGGGTTTCTGGCTTTTACCCTTATTCCGGTGGTGGCTTCGCTGGGATTGAGTTTTTTTGAGTGGGACCTTTTCACGCCGCCGAGGTTCGTGGGAGTCCATAATTTCGCCGCGTTGCTGAAAGACCACGACTTCTGGCGGTACGCCTTTAACACGGTGTTCCTGATGCTGACGATCCCGGTGAACATCCTGGGATCGTTGTTTTTGGCTATGGTCATGAACCAGAAGCTGCGGGGGATCGTGGCATTTCGCACGATGTATTTTTTGCCGACCATCGTGATGGGCGTCGGGACGTATCTGCTTTGGAGGTGGATTTACAATCCCGACTACGGATTGATTAATACGATCATCACGCATTGGTTGCCGCGATGGTTGAACGACGGGATTAGCCGTCTAGGCGTCGAATGGCCGCCGCAATGGCTTAGCTCTGTGACGTGGGCCAAGCCGGCGTTGATGTTCATGACGTTTTGGACGGTCGTGGGCGGCTACAACATGATTCTGTTTCTCGCGGCGTTGCAGGGCGTGTCGCCCGAGTTGTACGAAGCGGCGGACATCGACGGCGCCAATCGATGGCAAAAGTTTTGGGCGGTCACGTGGCCGCTGGTCAGCCCGACGACGTTTTTTGTTTTCACGATGAGCCTAATTGGCGGGTTGCAGGGTGGGTTTGACCAGGCGTTCGTGATGACCCGCGGCGGGCCCGCCGGGGCGACCACGACGATCAGTTACTACATCTACAATCACGCGTTCGCCTGGAACCATATGGGTTACGCGGCGGCGATGGCGTGGGTGCTGTTTACCGCTGTGTTTGTGGCGACCATGCTGAACTGGCGGTTTGGGGGACGAGTCGTTCATTACTGAGGTGCGCAACATGTTCCGCAAGACCATTAGCTACGTGGTTCTCGGCTGCGTCGGGTTGTTCATGCTCTTCCCGTTTCTATGGATGTTCTCCACGTCCGTGAAGCCAGCGGGCGAGGTATTCAAGTCGTTTGATAGCCCGATCAAGGCGCTGGTGCCCGGCGAGGTGCAGTGGCAAAATTACGGGAAGGTTTACGACGCGACGCAGGGGATGGGTGGCGGATTCGCGCGCTGGTACCTGAACAGCATTCTCGTCGCGGTCGTTGTGACGTTGGGGCAGGTGACCACCAGCGCCTGCGCGGCGTACGCGTTCTCCCGGTTAAAGTTTCCCGGACGCGACAAGCTGTTTCTCGGTTATCTTGGCACGATGATGATTCCCGGCGCGGTGACAATGATCCCGAATTTTATTTTGATGCGCAAGATCACGGACTGGCTGACGGTCGCCGCGCCGTTCGTGAACTGGGATGCGCCGCGCGTGATTTCACTTTTTGGACGCGCCTATGACGTGGGGCGACTCGTGGGGCTCGATTCCTACTTCGCGTTGATTGTGCCCGCGATGTTTTCGGCTTATGGGACATTTATGCTGCGGCAGTTCTTCATGAGCATCCCGCGCGATTTGGAGGAGGCGGCGACGATCGATGGCTGCGGGTTGTTCCGCATCTTCACGACGATCATCCTGCCGCTGAGCAAACCCGCGCTGGCGACGCTGGGGATTTTTACGTTCCTGGGCAACTGGCAGAGTTTTTACTGGCCGCTGATTATGCTGACGCAGGATTCGATGAAGACGCTGCCGCTCGGGCTGCTTTCGTTCATGGGGTTGTACAGCACACAGTGGACATTGCTCATGGCAGGCTCGGTGATGATGATCCTGCCGATGATTGTCGTTTTCATCATCGGCCAGAAATGGTTCATCAGCGGTATCCAGTTGGGTGCGTTGAAAGGGTAATCTTGATCCATCGCAAGATGTTGCACTGCAAGCTATTGAATGGTTTCCAGTCCCAGTTTCCGCTCGATTGAATAAATTTATGTGGGGTAAGTCAAATAGAGCAGAATGGAGGATTCAGATGAAAAGAATTCTTAAAGTAGTCGGTGGATTTGTGGCTGTGGTGACTCTGGCCTGCGTGCTGGCGGCACCTGCCCAGGCGCGAACGTTCGTTTCGGTCAATGTTGGGTTCGGCGGCTATGGCGGGTACGGTTACGGCGGCTATTCTTCGTACTACGGGCCAGCGTACTATCCCGGCTACTGCTATCGCGCGCCGGTGTTCTATCGGCCGGTCTATCGGTATTACTACCCGAGCTGCTACTACGGCGGCGGATACCGCTATTGCCGCTAACGGTGCGGTCAGAGGGCTTCCCTGAGGCTGGTCAAAGACATCCGATATTGCTTTGCGAGGTCGGGATACACCACCCGGCCTCGCGCGATGTTTACTCCCGCCGCGAGCGCTGAGTTTTCGCGGGCGGCGCGGCCAAATCCTTTGCGGGCGATTTCCATCGCGTAGGGAAAGGTTGCGTTTGTCAGGGCGGTCGTTGACGTGCGTGCGACCGCGCCGGGCATATTGGTGACGCAGTAATGCACGACGCCATTGACGAGGTAGGTTGGTCTTTCGTGCGTCGTGGGCCGGGAGGTTTCGATGCACCCACCCTGGTCGATGGCCACATCGACGATGACCGCGCCACGTTTCATTTGCTTCACCAGCTTGCGCGAGACGAGCATCGGCGCACGGGCCCCGGGTCGCAACACGGCGCCGATAAGCAAATCCGCTTCGCGGACCTGTTCGCGAATATTGTGGGCGTTGCTCATCAGGGTCTTGACGTTCTTCGGCATCACGTCGTCGAGGTAACGCAAGCGGTTCAGGTTGATGTCGAGAATCGAGACATCCGCGCCCAGGCCCGCGGCCATTTTGGCCGCATTCGCGCCCACAACGCCGCCGCCGAGGATCGCCACTTTCGCCGGCGCGACGCCCGGCACACCGGCGAGCAACAAGCCGCGGCCTTTCGTCGGCTCTTCGAGATACTTCGCGCCTTCGTGGACCGCCATCCGTCCCGCGATCTCGCTCATCGGCGTCAGCAAGGGCAAGGAACCATCTGGCAACTGGATGGTCTCGTAGGCGATAGCGATGATGCCGCTGCGAATTATCGCCTCGAAGAGCTTTTTGTCGGCAGCGAAATGGAAGTAGGTGAAGACGATTTGCCCGGCGCGCAGCCATGAGATCTCGGATGGTTGCGGTTCCTTGACCTTGATGATGAGGTCGGCGCGGCGGAACAGGACGCGAGGGGAATTGATGATACGCGCGCCGGCGGCCCGATAATCCTGATCGAGCGCGCCGCTGCCTTCGCCGGCACGGTGTTCGACGAGCACAGAGTGACCCGCTTCGGTCAGCGCTTCGCAATGAACCGGCAGCAGGCCGACGCGATATTCGTTATTCTTGATCTCCCTGGGAACGCCGATGATCATAACGTCAGCGTTGCGGTCGGTTTGTCCTGGCTGGCGACGGCGACCGTGATGTGCCGCGCGCCGATTTTCTGGAGCTTGTCGCCAACGGTCTGTTGGGCCAGTTCGGGGCGATTGCAGTCCTGGCTGAGGTGGGCGAGAAAGACGTGGCGCAACCTGTCGCAGGCGACATCGCCGGCGAGCGTGGCCGCGGCGTCGTTGCTGAGATGGCCGTGACGGCTCATGATGCGTTGCTTCAGGGCCCACGGACGGACGGCATCCTCTTGCAGCAGCTTCAAATCGTGGTTCGCTTCCACGACGAGGACGTCCATGGACCGCATGCGTTCGGTGACGAGCTTGGTGGCGTGGCCCAGATCGGTGAGCACGCCGACCGCGAAACCGGAATTGGGGTGGCGGATGACGTACCCGACCGGGTCGTAGGCATCGTGCGGGACGCTGAAGGATTCGACGAGCAGATCGCCCACCTCGAAGGAGCCGCCCGTGGAGAACAAGCGCCACGAGATGCGGACGCGGTCCTGCCAGTCGGGATCGGCGGCAATAGCCTCGGCGGTGAGGCGATTGGCGTAGACGGGGAGGGCACGCGTTTTGCAGAGCACGCCGAGGCCCCGGGTATGGTCGCTGTGTTCGTGGGTGAGGATTACTCCCGTGATCTCTTCGAGGTTGCGGCTGATGAGCGCGAGGCGTTGCGCGATCTGGCGACCGCTCAGACCGGCATCGACGAGGAGTTTCGTCGTGTCGGTTTCAATCAAGGTGCAATTGCCGGCGCTACCGCTGCCCAAAATCGTGATTTGCATCCCCACGGGGGTGATTCTACACCGAGCGGGAATTGACTCAAGCTTTCTGAGAAGGGAAGAGAGCCGGTAGCCGCCCCGGGTTTGCGGGGACTGGCGGATTTTTACCGGGTTCCCTGCACTCGCGCCAGGTTTCTTTGCGCCAAGGTGAAATCAGGCTGGATTCGCAACGCCTGCTTCCACTGCTCAATGGCCTCCGGCATCCGACCCGCCTGCTCCAGCGCCACGCCCAGGTTGCTGTGCGCCACCGGGACATTGGGATCGATTCGCAGCACCTGTTCGTACTGTTCGATTGCCTCCGCAACCTGGCCCGCTCGCAACCGGGCATTCGCCAGGTTAATGCGGGCGTCGATGAAATCGGGCTTGATCTGCAACGCCCGCTCCCACTGCTCGATCGCTTTCGGCACGCGGCCTGCCTGCTCCAGGGCAACGCCAAGATTGTTATACGCCGCGATAGAATCAGGCTTGATTTGCAGTGCCCGCGTGTACTCGCTGATTGCCTCCTCGAGGCGGCCTTCTCGACGCAGGGAAAGTCCCAGATAGTTGTGCGCCATCCAGGCATCCGGGTTCTTCCTGGCAGTGTCTCGCCAGAGCGCTTCCGTATTTCCGTAAACGCTGCTGCGCGTCCAGGTGGCCAGTCCCAGCACCGCGAGTACCGCCAGGGACGCCACTGCTCCGTTACGTTGGCCTTGTTCACCGGTTCGGCGGCAGAGGGTGTCGCCAATGCCGATCGCCAAGGCGATGGCTCCAATAATCGAGTAGTATTGCCAGTGATCAGCGACCAACGAGAATTCGTAGAAGCTCTGATCGAAGAACCCGAGCACGGGGAAAAGCGTTACCACGAAATAGCCGAGCGCGAAGAACCAAGGGCGCCCCCAAGTCTTGCGCTTCCACCAAAAAAGGGCGAGACAGGCTGCGAGAGCTGCTCCCGGCACATAGGAAACGAACCGAGAAGCATTGATTTTCCACAGTGGATAGAGCACGCAAAGGTTGAATGGCAGAAGCGCTTTGTAAAGGTAGAACCAGGGCACCCATCCGGCGGCGGCAAGACGGAATGGGAGACCAACCCTTCGTAGCGGATGCAGTATCAGGGCGTGCTCGTACTGAAACCACAGGGTTACCAGCCCCAAGACCAGCGAAAGGAGAAAGAACGATACGGTGTGCAGCAGGTCTCTCCATCGGACCCGTCCCTGCCGCCACCACACGCAACCGAGCAGCACGACCGGTAACATGACCACCGCAGTCTTGCTGAATAGGGCCAGCAAGAATGCCGTCAGTGAAAGCCCGTACCAGCGCCTGTGTCCCTCGTCTTCGAATTTCAAATACAGCAGGATAGCCAGCGCGTAAAAGAGCATCGAGAGCGTGCTCTTTTGTTCGCAGATCCACGCCACGGTGGCGACGTTCACCGGGTGAATCGCGAATACAAGTCCCGCCAACCACGCTCCCGGGACCTTCAGGCGTCGCAGGATCAGCCACAACAAGACGGCATTGGCGGCGTGCAGCGCGAGACTGACCACGCGATACCCGACGGGGCTGGTGCCCCATAACCGCCACTCCAGCCACCACAAACTTCCCGTCAACGGATAGTAGTCCGGCGCATCCGTCGTAAACCAGAATCGATAGAGCCCATCATTCGCGCGGACGACACGATTGTCTGTGATCAGCACATCATCATCCCAGATGAACCCCCCGCCCAGCGACGGGAGGTATACCACCACCGCCAACAGGATGATGAGAAAGGCCTTTCCGCCGAGTGATTTCCCCTCTTTCATGATCGTGCAGTTCCGCTACCGTCTTCTTCGGAGAACGTCAAGATAGGGTCAGTTCGATTGTCGTTAGCTGATCGCGCGCCATCATGAAAAGCGAACTGTCCGCTTACGCTGATGTGCCGGGCCGCACGGAGATTCTACACCGAGCGGGAATTGACTCAAGCTTTCCGAGAAACGTTACCGTCTGGCTTCTGACGAATTTTTCAACGCGCCGTGTTTACCCGCTCCCAGCGGGGAGGGTTGCCTTGGAAGGCCTGAATTTCGTTTGACATCCTGGGCAGATAGTTTTACCAGCTTCACTTGGGGAACCGAGGGGGATAGTCAAATCCCAAAACACAAGGAGGATGGGGTATGACCGAGCGACTTATTACAGGTGTGGTGTGTCTTGCGTGCACCGTGTTTTTAACGGTAGCGGGAAGCACGCAGGCGCAATTGATCAACGGGGATTTTGAAACCGGCGACTTCACGGGGTGGACCTACTTCAATACGGTTGGTGGAAACACGCCGTTCGGCATTGCGAGCGGGACAACCCTGGCGTTCCAGGTGGTTCCATTTGATACGGCGGGGACCGGCACGCCTTCCGACAGCGCGGAATTCGAAGTAGGTGAAGCCAGCGGCATCATTGGCGGCGGCGGTCTGGGACAGGGGGCCGGGATTTTTCAAGATGTGTCACTTGGCGCGGGCCAACTGAACATTTCGCTGGCGATTGCCGCGACGAGTTCCGGCAATAACGCGGATGGCGGAACGTTCGAACTTCTGCTGGATGGAAGTCTGGTTGCCAGTCACGCTTTTGGGGGGATCGGCTTCGGACAGACGCTGCGTTCGACGTTGAGCTATTCTCGGACGATTGCCGCAGGGACGCATGAAATCGCCATTGATATGCGGCGCGGTTATGGGGCTGGGACAGGTAACACCCCCTACCAATTCCTCGACAATATCACGATCGGTGGCACTGCTGTTCCGGAACCCACGGCAGCCCTCCTCACGTCCCTTGGTCTGGCTGCTCTTGGAGTCGGAATTCGGCGCTCCCGCTCCTCGAAATCGTGATTCGCGGCCCCACGGTGGAGATTCTACACCGGGCGGGGATTGACTCGAGCTTTCTGAGAAGGGAAGAGGGCCATCAAGAGCGTGGCCGCCATGCGGTCCATTGCCCGGGCTCTCAACCCGTGACGTTAAAACCATTAAAGCAGAAAACAGAAATGTGACCCCATGGCGTTTAACGCCCCCGACGATGAAGGAAATCGTCACGCCAATCCCAATCCCGATTTGATTTTATCTTATTTGCCAAATCTTTGCCCGACATGACCCCAGAAAAACCGTCATCAACCACCATCTGCTCGGAGTCCACGGCCACCGCCAGCACCTTTTTCACGAGCTGTACATCGGAATAGTCCATTGTAAAAAAAGTTACGGTTCGATCTGGTAGAGTTGATATATAAAAACGACGGAACTTCGGGTCACAATACACTCCCTGCAGGTCGTTCTGAAGGGTATCGCCGAAGCCATCGGCGTGAATCAGATAAACACGAGTTTTACCGTCGCTTATAACAATTCCGTCTCGCCCGGTCACACTCTCGACGGACCAATAGGGGCTCAGGCATGAAGAAAAATCCGCGAGCGACACCGACCTCGGTGCCATTATAGTTACCGTGTCCATAAGACATCGGACAATTGCTCTGTCGCTTTCGCTCGCGTCGTCCGTATCGTACGGGCAATCGAGCGTGCGGAGCGTACCCCCGACGGAGCCCGGATTCCAGATTTCTTTGAGGCGGGGAACGACTGGCGCGCAATTTGGGGAAAGGCCGAATTGCAGATTTCAGGATTGGAGATTTCAGAGGGGAGGAGGTGGGGCGGGGAAACCGCGGCAGGCGGGGCGCCTGCCCTACAAAATGACGAGACAGATGGCGAAGCACGCCGACAGAGCGGCGTGGCTACAACGCAGGCTAAGTTGCGCCGGCGGCACGAACTCGGCGCGTCTCGTCGGACTCGGCTTGCGACTACAGGCCGACTCGCGGGTCGGGAGACCGGCGCACAACAGAGTGCACAGCGACCAGGTCGAACGCGATTATCCGTTGCTTTCCGAACGGCCGGTTCTACAATTGCAGTGATGGCTTCGCGAGTTCTGTTGATCAGCCAGAATCGGTGCGATGTGCCGTACCCGGTCTATCCGTTGGGTCTGGCGCACCTCGACGCGGCGCTGCATCGCGCGGGGCACACGACACACGTGCACGATTGCCAGGTCAGCAACGAGCCGGTCGAGAATATCCTCACCGAATTTCGCCCGGATGTGGTGGGAATCTCCCTGCGCAACATTGACGACATCCAGTTTGTGAGCCGCCAGACCTATTTCGGTGATGCCGTCACGCTTTGCCAGACGATCCGGCGCAGGTGTTCCTGCCCGATTGTCCTTGGCGGCTCCGCATTTTCCATTTTCCCCGAGCCGCTGCTGCGATTGACGGAGGCTGACTACGGCATCCACGGCGCCGGCGAAGTCGCGTTCGACCAGCTCATCAACGCCCTGGCCACGGGGGCGGACCCCAGCGCCATCCCGGGGCTGGTTCATCGGCGCGGCGAGAAGATTGTCATCAATCCGCGCGTTCCCGTTGAACCGGCGTCGCTCGGACCTGCCGAACGCCGACAGGACCTTGTGGAGTTTTACCTGAAACGCAGTTCCATGCTGAACATCTCGACGCAACGCGGTTGTGGTCTGCCATGTTGTTTCTGCACCTACCCACTGATCGAAGGCCGCGAGAATCGTCGACGCCAGCCCGAAGCCGTTGCCGATGAACTGGCGAGTCTGCAGCGGCAAGGCGCCAAACACGTCTTCATCGCCGATGCCGTTTTCAATCTCACCAACGAGCATGTGGCTGGGGTCTGCGAAGCCATTCTGCGGCGCGGCATCCGGCTGACGTGGACCTGCTTCCTGCGGCCGAAGAATCTCACTCGGGAACTGATGGGGTTGATGGCGAAGGCCGGGCTGACACACATCGAATTCGGCGCGGACAGTTTCTGCGACGCGGTGCTCGCCGAATACGGCAAGACCTTCAGCTTCGCCGACATCGTTGAGTCCACCCAACTGGCCCGCGCGGCGCGGGTTCACTGCAGCCACTTCGTGATCTGCGGCGGCCCGGGAGAAACGCTGGCGACCCTGCAAACCGGTTTTGAGAACGCGCAACACCTGACCGGCGCGGTCATCTTCGCCCTGGCGGGGATGCGCATCTATCCCGGCACGCCGCTGTTCTCCCGCGCCCAGCGTGAAGGGGTTTTACCTGCGGATACCGACCTGCTCGATCCCGTCTATTACATTTCGTCCGCTCTGACCGGGGCGCAGGTCCTGGAGCAGCTGGCCGAGATTAGCCGGCGCGCCTCCCACTGGATCGTTGGCCCGTTGTTGCCGGGTTTTGCCGCGATCGCCGACCGGCTCCGCCAACGGGGGGTAGTCGGGCCGTTGTGGGAATACTACGGGGCACTCCGGGGGATGAGTTGAAAGAGGGGGAAAGAGTCATGTCCCTTCTTCGTGTAAATGGCGTTCGATGGTCGCGGTGATCGATCACTGAAACAGCAGGCGTGACAAATCAAGCCATAGTGGTCATGATGCGCAGCGCTTACTGACCGAGGAGAGGAAGGAATGAGGAGGAACTTGTCATGAACCAGCCACCACCAGTTTCGCCAATCACCGACTTCAAAGACCGCCACGGTGGACTCATCGGATTCGGCATTCTCGTGATTCTCATCGGGTGCGTCTGCGCCCTGTTCGTGCCGCTGATGTTTTTAGGACAAGCCATGGCCGCCAGGGCAACCGGTGGCGCGCCGGATTACCGAATGATCATTCCCGGCGCGGTAACGTATGTCTGTCTGGCTGTGTCGTTCATCTGGCTCGGGATCGGCTCGATCATGGCACGGCGCTGGGCGCGCGCGCTGTTGCTGATTCTGGCGTGGGGCTGGCTGGTTATGGGGATTATCATGGTGGGTGTCATGGCGGTGTTCTTGCCGATGATTTTTGGCCAACCACCGCCGGGTGGACAGCCGATGCCGGACGGTGCGCGGGTCATTGCCTTGGTCGTCGCGCTGGGCATGGTGAGCGTGATGTTTGTAATTCTGCCGGGCTTGTTGGTCATTTTCTACCGAAGTCGGCATGTGAAGGCGACGTGCGATGCCCTTGACCCAGTGGTGCGCTGGACCGATGCTTGTCCTTTGCCCGTGCTCGCGTTAAGCCTCTTTCTGGTCTTCGGGATTGTGTCGATGGTCCCGATGCTGTTGGTGTACCACGGCGTGATGCCGTTCTTTGGGCTGCTATTGAGCGGCGTGCCGGGAACGGCCTTGATCCTGGCGGTGATTGCCGTGTGGGGCTATTGCGCATGGGCCACTTACCGGCGCGAGGCGGCAGGCTGGTGGGTTCTCCTGATCAGCTTCGGGGTGCTCATGGCATCCTCGGTTCTGACGTTTGCGAGGGTGGATCTGATGGAGATGTATCGGATGATGGGTTACCCGGAACAGCAAATCGAACAGTTGCAGAAGTACAGTTCTCTCATGGGCGGTCATTTGCTGTTGTTCATGTCGATTAGTCCGCTGCCGTTTCTCGGCTACCTGCTCTACGTGAAGAAGTACTTTCCACGGGCGGGACGAATCGCGGCGGCTTGACGCGTGACGTTAGCGGCAGCGAGACGACACACTGGAGACCTTCGGTCAAGTGACGTGCGCGGTTGGGCCCCGAAAGGCTTCGGGGTAAAAGACCGGCGCACAGCAAGAGTACCCACCCCTTTATCCCCTCCGAGGAGGGGAACATGGCTGAACAGCGCACAGCAAGATTTCGTCTGGACATCGAATTCCGATAGTGGTAAAGTCTGGGATATGCTATTTGCAAAAGGATCCGCCGCAGGTCGCAGTGATTGCTTCACCACAGCTTCCGCCGTCGCTCTTCGAGCCATGGCGGACGAGTCGGCGCGGGCCTTCTCTGCGAAAGATGCTACGAAAGTAGGGCCTTGGGGGGCCGGTATATGTTTCTGCGAAACGAACCCAAATTATTTGGCGAGGAAAACAGGAGTTAAGTGATTGTGAGGGAAAGAGAAGTGATGGAAATGAGAGGTCGAAAAATTTGGGTTCGTTTTGGAAAAACGAACCCATTTTGGGGGCCGTTTAGAATGGTTTTGGGTTCGATTTGTACAGTTTTTGACCGTTCCAGAAATTCCATAGGCGTTGAAATGCTACGAACCTGTTTGTTCCGGAAGTACGATGTGCAGCGCCTGTCACGGGAGTTTGGCGGGTGGCGTGTCGTCAGACTGCGCTCCGTCGGACTCGGCTGCCGCGCAACGAGGAGGCCGGCTTGGGTGCCGACAATCTTTGCCCTTTACTTGTTTGTTGTCGCGCTTATAGTGAATTCGTTCGGTCGAGAGAAATAAAAAATGGCAGGACCCGGATTACATCAAGTTCAGCGGATGTCGCTGCAGCAGATTTTGGCGCCGCAGTTGCAGCAGAGCCTTCATTTGCTGCAAGTGCCGACGCTGGAACTGCGTTCGCTGGTGCAGGAAGAGCTGCAGCAGAACCCGCTTCTCGAAGAGATTCCCAAGGATGAACCGACGGTCGAGGTCGAGTCGCCGGAGGGCGAAGTGGTCCCCGAGGTGGAAGCTGAGAAGGCGGTCACCGCCGAGGAACGGGCGGAGTTCAAGGAAGAGTTCGAGGTCCT
>JBGOTY010000079.1:0-11850 GCA_041476745.1 Verrucomicrobiia bacterium
AAGCCAGCTTCCTTGTCGGGGAAGAGATTCCCATCGTTCAGCAGTTGCCCCAGTCGTTCACGGTCGAATTCAAGGAAGTTGGCGTGCGCATGAAGATCAAACCCACGGCCGACAGCGAAAACCGGATCAATACAACCATTCACGCGGAAGTCAGCCAGGTGATCGGCACGGGCGCGAATAGTATTCCGATTATCGGCGCCAAGACGGCCGACACGACCCTGCAAGTCAACGACGGGCAAACCATCGTGATCGGTGGTTTGTTGGAAAACAACATCAATCGCGATGTGTTGCGGAAGCTGCCCTGGCTGGCGGAGATTCCGGTTATTGGAGCGCTCTTTCGTGACAAACAGTTCGATCAATCCAAGCGCGAAGTGCTGTTTTTCATGACGCCGGAAGTGATCAAGGACATCGACACCGACATGGCCACGGCCGCGAAGACGCCCGGATTGCAGCATTGGGTTACGACGTGGAACAAGGGAAAGATGATCGAGCCGCCGGATAAGAAGGACGACTGGGGCTTGCACAATCCTCAGCATATGGGCTTTCCCGTGCACGATGAGGATTCTGTAAAGCCGGCCAAGCGGGCCGCCAAACCAACGGCAGCCAAAGCACCGGCTCCCGCCGCGAAGCCTGCGCCGGTGGCAAAATCTGCCCAACCGGCAGCGGCCGCTCCTGAGGCGGTAACACCGCCCGTTGCGGCCCAGCCGGCAGCCGGAAGCACGGCCCAGGAACCATCCACAAACTATTCTCCGGCCCGACCGGCGGAGTAATGGCGTGACGTTGGCGCTTGCCGGTATCGGCAGTGCTAGGTATATACTGGCCAGAGCGATGTAAGCTGGAACTATGGATCGCATCACCGTCATCATTGCGGAAAACGAGCTCAGCGAGCGGGAAAAGCTCAAGAGCCAGCTTGCCAACGAGCCGGACATTGAGGTCATCGGAGAAGCGCGCGATGGCAAGGAGTGTCTGGAACTCGTCAAGCGGCACCGACCGACGGTCGTCCTCATAAAAGAAGACCTGCCGATTGTTAACGGCCTGACGGTCGCCGAACAGCTCTCGTCTGAAGTCCCCGAAGTGGGTGTGATCCTTATCCTGACGGGCTCGGAAGGCCAGGAAGTCTGGCACAAGATGCTCCGCGCCGGCATCAAGGAATTCCTCACGCACCCGTTCCCGGTGGATCGGCTTCTCGAAGAGGTCCGCAAAGTTCACGGCATCCAGTCCAAGGCGGCGAAACGGCCGACCGCCGCGGCCCCGTCGACGCCCGTCGAGCCGGAAAGTCCCAAGCGACGGGTTATTACCATCACCGGTCCGCGCGGCGGCTGCGGCAAGACTGTCATTGCCGCAAATCTCGCGGTGGCCCTAGCCGGCGTGAGCGAAAAAGTGGCGCTGGTCGACCTGAACCTCTGGGGCGGCGATGTCGCCATGCTTCTGGATGTTTCGCCGAAACGCACGCTGGGCGATCTGTTGCCGGGTTTCGGCGGTATCGACTACGATGTCGTTGACAGTGTCATGTCCAAGCATGCGTCGGGTGTCTCGGTGCTGGCGGCGCCGTTGACGGGGACCTTCGACGGCTCGACGCTCTCCCGCTATATGGTGCAAAGCATCCTCGAAGCCCTGCGCGAGAATTACGAGTACACAGTCATCGATACCGGCTACGCCAATCTGGAGTCCACCCTCGCCGCGATGGATTACTCGGATCTGATTCTCGTGGTGGTGGGCATGGATTTGCCGCGGCTGCGCGACGGGAAGCTCTATTTGAAGAATCTCCTCGCCGCCAATTACCCGAAGGAGAAAATTCGCGTCATCGTCAATCGCTCCACGAATTCGAAGGAAATCTCCGCGTCCGAGGTCGAGACGATCCTAGAGTTTCCGGTAACGACGCAGATCCCGAGCGACGACGGGCTCGTGGGTTCATCGGTGAACCTCGGGCAGGCTTTTGTCAGTTCCAGCCCCAGCAAGCCCGTGTCGAAGGCGATCCTGGCCCTGGCGGAAACCGTATCACCAATGGTCACGAGTGTGAAGAAACGGTCGGGGAAATGGTTTTCGTTTATGCAATGAATGTGAGCTAGGAGGAGGTGCGGTGAATTATGGCGAACACCCAGGAAATCAGCACACAATTATATCTCGAGTCCAAGAACGCCATCCTGCCGTATTTGATTCAGAATATTGACCAGAAACTTCTCGAAAAAGGGGACGAGGCGCTGCTGCGCCGTCGCGTCGAGGAACTGGTCGAGGAAAAACTTCGCTCCGATAAGCTGCCTTTCTCACGCCAGATGCGCAACCGGCTGATCTCCGACATGGCCGACGAAATTCTCGGCTTTGGTCCCATCGAGCCGCTGTTGCGCGACCCGACCGTCACCGAAGTCATGGTCAACCGTCCCGACCAGGTCTACTGCGAACGGTTTGGCAAACTTGAATTGACAGACATCCAATTCCGTGACCTCCAACATATTCGCCACGTCATCGACAAAATTGTCACCCCGCTGGGCCGCCGCGTGGATGAATCCAGCCCGATGGTGGACGCCCGCCTGCCCGATGGCTCGCGCGTGAACGCCATCATCTCGCCGCTGTCGCTCAACGGCCCGGTGCTCACGATTCGTAAATTCTCCGTCGACCCGTACACCGTGGAGGACCTGATCGGGTTTGGCACCCTCACCCAGGGCATGGCGGCGTTCCTGGCCGCCTGCGTGAAGATCAAGCTCAACGTGCTGGTCTCGGGCGGTTCGGGGGCGGGCAAGACGACGCTGCTCAACGTCCTATCGTCCTTCATTCCCGAAGGCGAGCGCGTAGTCACCGTCGAGGACGCAGCGGAATTGAAGCTCCACCAGCCTCACGTGGTGCGGCTCGAGTCGCGTCCGCCCAATATCGAAGGCAAGGGTGAAATCAAAATTCGCGACCTCGTCCGCAATTGCCTGCGTATGCGTCCCGACCGCATTGTGGTCGGCGAAGTGCGTGGCGGCGAGGCCCTCGACATGTTGCAGGCGATGAATACGGGCCATGAGGGATCCATTTCCACGGTTCACTCCAACACGCCGCGCGACGCGCTGGCGCGTCTGGAGACGATGGTCATGATGTCCGGCATGGACCTGCCCTCGCGCGCCATCCGCGAGCAGATCGCCGCGGCGGTGCACTTGATTGTCCAAATCGGGCGCTTGAGCGACGGCAGTCGCAAGGTCATCAGCGTGACTGAAATCCAGGGAATGGAAGGCAACGTGATCGTCTTGCAGGATCTGTTCACCTTCCAGCAGAAGGGCATCGGCGAAGGCGGCAAGGTGCTGGGAACGATGCAAGCCACGGGGATGGTGCCGAAGTTTATCGACCGCTTCACTTCGGCGAGTATTCATTTGCCCGCGGAGATCTTTAAGAGAATGGGCGAGGTTCGCTAAGATGCCAACCTTACCAATCATCTACATTTTGGTTGTGGCGGCGATTCTCTTGCTCGCCTACGGCGTGTATTTGCAGGTGACGCGGCGGCGGACCATCCTTGCCGAGCGTCTCGAGACTTACGCCAGCATTGAAGAGGAAGCTGCACGGACCACCGATGATGAATTGCAGAAGCTGGGTCAGCTTCCGCGGTTCTTGGACATGGTGTTTGGGCCTGGGTACATGTCGCGGGTGGAGGAAAACCTAGCGCGGGCTGATATTCCGATGCGTCCCGCCGAGTATTTATTGCTGCGGGTGCTGCTGGTGGGCGTGGGGTACTTGATCGGCCGCTATGCCCTCGGCTATGTGCACAGCGGGATCATCCTGGCCATTGCTGGTTTCATCGCGCCCATTATGTTCGTGCGCGTGCATCAGAACCGGCGACGCTCCAAGTTCGTCCGACAATTGGCCGATGCGCTCATGTTGCTAACCAACTCCCTGCGCTCGGGCTACGGCTTCCTCAAAGGATTGGAGCTTGTCGCCAAGGAGATGGGCGATCCAATTTCGAAGGAATTGAACCGCATGCTGCGGGAGGTCAATCTGGGCACAACGGTGGACGAGGCGCTGTTGAACCTCGGGCGCCGCGTGAACAGCCAGGATTTGGACATTGTCATCGGCGCGTACCTCGTGCAAAAGGACGTCGGCGGCAATTTAACCGAGATTATGGAGAAGGTAGCCGAGACAATCCGCGAGCGGCTGCGCATTCAGGGAGATGTGCGCGTGTTGACGACACAAGGCAAGCTCTCAGGGTTCGTCGTCGGTTTCATGCCCTTCGTGGTTTTCCTGATCCTGATAATGTCGGCTCCTGATTACTTCAGCAGTATGTTTGGCCCGCCCATTTGGGCGCATTTTCTGGGTTACGATGTTCCGATGGGCGTGCTTATGCTGGTGGGGGCGGTGGGCTGGCAATTGATCGGGGCCTACATGATTTTCAAGATCGTTTCCGTAAAGGTCTGATATGTTTATCTTCACCATCATCACGGTAGTTTTGGCGATCCTGCTCGCGGCGGTGGGGTTCTACCGCACGTCGGACCGATTTACCGTCGGCAAACGTATCGAACAGATCATGATTGCCGACGCGCAGACGGCGGAAGAGGAGTTGGCGAAACCGTTTGTCCAACGCGTGCTGTTGCCGCTCGGCGATTCCGTGGCGAAACTCTTTCGTGGGTACACACCGGCCGAGATGTCCGAGCGCACGCACAAGAAACTCGTGAAGGCCGGGCTTTTCCCGCGCGTGACAGCGAGACAATTGATTGGCCTCTGCTGGTTCAGCGCGTCGGGTTGCGTGGTTCTGGTGTTCCTCGCGATTCTCGCCCTGGGTTCGCCCGGTGGCGACTTCCGCTATACGGACCCAATGAATATACTTCTGTTACTGTTCGGCGCTGCGGGCGGATACACCCTGCCGCAGTTTGTGCTCAGCAGGAAGGTGCGGACACGGCAGGATCTGATCCTCACCAACCTGCCGTACTCGATCGACATTCTTTCAATCAGTGTCGAAGCCGGCATGGGTTTCGACGCCGCGGTCGGTTACACGATGCGCAAGATCAAGGGTCCGCTGGCCGAGGAATTTTCCAAGACCCTGAATGAGATCCGCCTGGGCAAACCTCGCCTGGAGGCCTTGGAGGACTTGGGTAATCGCACCGGGGTGGACGACCTGAAAACATTCATTACGGCCGTGGTGCACGCCAGTCGCCTGGGCGGTAGCATCACCAACACGCTTCGCATTCAGGCGGATTCGATCCGTACGCGCCGTCGTCAGCGCGCGCAAGAACAGGCCATGAAGGCCCCGATCAAAATCGTGTTCCCGCTGGTCCTGTTCATTTTTCCCGCGCTCTTCATCGTTTTGCTAGGGCCCGCGTTCGTAAGCATTTGGCGCCAACTCCAGTAAACGGCGCAGGAGTGGATTTCGATGGTTTTGGTTAACGCCACGAAGAAAACAGTCGTCTCCGACAATTGCCATTTCGCCAATACCGTCCTGAAACGCATGGTCGGATTGCTGAACCGCGGGCAATTCGGCAAGGGCGAGGGCCTGCTCCTGGATCGCTGCTACGGGATCCACACGTTCGGGATGCGTTTCCCCATCGATGTGCTGTTTCTCGACAAGGATCTGTGCGTCATCCGCGCCGTCAAAGCCCTGCCACCGTATCGCACCTGCGTCGTCAAAAAGTCCGTTTACGTCTTGGAAGTTCCCGTCGGGGCGCTTGACGGCTCGCGCACGGGCGAAGGCGACCAGATTCAAATCCGCACCGCCAACAGTGACACCGCGGCCAACGGGCGCGTTGCCGGGGCAGAAAAGATGTCCATCAAGTCCTAGGCTCGTTGGTCGGCTCTTGGGGAAAGATAGTTCGCTGCCACCCGGCAATACTTTTCAGCCCAACCCTTGATGTTCGCGCGTTCCGTCGAGCTGAGCGCGCTGACCACCCTGGCCGGCGCTCCGTAAACCAGCGAGCCCGGCGGTACTTGCAATCCTTCGGTCAACAGGGCTGCCGCGCCGATAATGCTCTGCTCGCCAACCACCACGCCGTTCATCAGCACCGCGCCCATGCCAATCAACACCTCGTCGCGCACCATGCACCCGTGCAGGATCACGCGGTGCCCCACGGTCACATAATTGCCCGCCATGCACGTGTATTCATCGGCGACGTGGCACACGCTGTTGTCCTGGATGTTCGTGTGATGGCCGATGACGACCCGGTTAATGTCGCCGCGCAACACGCTGCCGAACCAGACGCTCGACTGTTCCCCGATCTGGGTGTCGCCGATTACCCGCGCGCTGTCGGCGATGAACACACCGGCGCCAATTCGCGGCTGTTTGCCCAGGTATTCGAGGACATTGCCCATGACGCGAATTCTGGCGATGCTCGTTGCAAAATGCAAAGCAGATTTGGCAAGATTCGATCGCCACATGACAAAAGGAAAACCAACGCCTCCCAAATGGGTTGTCGTCCGCCTCGGCGGCGACCTGGACTGGTGGCTCGACGAAGCCAGCACGGATGTGTACTGGGGTGAAGGCGCCCGCGGCCTGCTTGACCCGCGTCAGGTCGTATATTTGGTCGAAATGCTGGAGGAATACCAGTCCTACGGCTTCCGTCGTCAACTCTTGGACGACGCCTTCCAGTTGTTCCAGCTCGAGTCCGAGCTGGACGATGACCGCCTCCGACTCGCGCCTGCCGAGCAGGACGAGTTTGACGCCGGCGGGCAGCTCTTCGCCCTGCCGCTGATCAATGACGAAGAAACCGGCGTTTATTATGATTTGCTCAATGCGCTCAGCGCCGCACGCATTCGTAAGCTCAATGCTACCCACAAGTATGTTCGCGACTGCACGGAGTTGGAGATGCAGGAGGAACTCGCCGCGCTCGACCGCGACCGCTACGTCGCATCCGAGAATATTCATTGCTTCGAGGCCATCAACGAAATCCTCCAGTGGAGCCCTGCGGAATGGGACGAACCCGGCTCCTAACGCTCTTCGTCGCGACCCTCTGGATCACGGCGGCTTCCGCCACCGATTGGTCGGTGCTGGAACGGTACCAGCAGACAATTTCGCGCGCCGAGTTTGATGCTCTTCTGGTGAACGTCTATTGCCCGTCGGGCGCGCTGACAAACTACCTGACCTTCACCACCAATTCCGTCAGGGTGTTCTCGACGACCGAGAAGACGAATCCACCATTGTTCACCTTGCGCTTCTCTTCGGCTACTTCATCCTCTGCCCACCGAATCCCTGTCGAGGGGGGTTTCAGGCGCATTGCCCTCGATCCCGGCCATATCGGCGGCGCCTGGGCGCGAATGGAGGAGCGGAGCTTCGAGCGCGGCAAGGACTGCCCCGTCCAGGAGGCCGAACTAAATCTCATGGTCGCCCGCCTGCTCAAGGCGCGGCTTGAAGCGGCGGGAGCGCAGGTGTTCCTCACCAAGGACAACTTCGAGCCCGTGACCGACAAGCGGCCAGAAGACTTCCAGGCGCAGGCCGAACAGGAGATCAAGGGGTCCATGCGCTTCGATGCCTTTCCGCCGCTGGAACGCGAAGCTGCGTTTGCCGACGCCGTCCGCAAACGCGCGGAACTGCTCTTCTATCGCAGTTCCGAGATAGCCGCCCGCGGCAAACTACTGAACGAGAAAATCAAGCCGGATCTGACCATCTGCCTGCACGTGAACGCCGTCGAATGGGACGAATGCCACAGCCTGGTGGATGACAACCGGCTGGTGGTGTTCGTGCACGGCAATTATCTTGCGTCGGAACTGAAGGACGACGACCAGAAACTGAGGTTGTTGGAAAAACTCCTGGAGCGCTCGCATCGCACGGAATTGGCCGCGGCCGAGGCGCTGGCCACCGCGCTCGCGAATGCCACCAAACTCCCGCCGGTGGATTACGGCCCGAACAGCGGCTCCATTCGCGTGGGCGACAGCCCCTACGTCTTTGCCCGCAACCTCGCGGCCAACCGGCTCGTCAACGGCCCGGTCGTCTTCCTCGAACCGTACTACCAAAACAATCGCCTCGTCTATCAGCGCATCCAGTTGGGTGATTATGAGGGCCTGCGCGACGTGGAGGGCACGCCCATGAAAAGCATCTTCCGCGAGTACGCCGACGCCGTGGCGGAGGGACTAAGCAGGTTAATTGCCCGGTAGCTTGTGGCGAAACTGCTCCACCAGTCGACGAAAGCGGCTCTCATAGAGCATGTCGTAGAAGCGAAACCGCTCGGGAAACAGGCGGGCCGCCTCGGTCCGCAGAAACAGCCGTTCGATGCCGATGTCGCGCTCGGAAATGTCCGTGGCCACGATGAGAAAGCAGAGACGATCGACGCGCCGTTGCAACCTGCGGTAGGCTTGTTCGCTGGGAAACATGGCGTTACGATAGCACAGCTTGCAGGACCGCGCGAATGACCATCTGGAACTGATTGGCGTGAAGGCGCTTTTCGAGTTGATTTTCGCAGGCGGCGCACCCAGAATGGCCGCATGATTTTGGCGATCTTGATGGTGTTGGGGGCGGGGATTTTCCGGCTGGCGGCGCACGAGTTCCAGTGGTGGAACATCGCGCCGCTGGCCGCCATGGCGCTGGTCGGCGGCATGTACCTCGGACGCCGCTTTGCGCTGTGGGTGCCGCTGGCGGTACTGTTGTTGACGGACCTCATCCTCAACGTGCAGATGGGCTACCCCGCGTTTTACTGGCCGCGCGCGTTTGATTATGGCGCATTCCTGCTGGTTGGCCTGCTTGGCCTTTGGGCCCGCGAACGGAAACTGGGCGTCAAGATCGGCGCGGCCCTCGCGACGCCGTTCCTCTTTTTCCTGATCAGCAATTTTGCCGTGTGGCTGTTCGGATTGAACCTCGCAAACGCGCCCTACGCCAAGACTTTCTCCGGGTTGTCGGAATGCTACACCGCCGGCTTGCCGTTCCTGCGCGGCACTGTGGTCGGCGACTGGGCGTTCATGGCCGTGTTCGCGCTGACCGCGGTGTTCGTGAGGCATTTCTCGGGTGAACGGCAAAACGTTTTGGTTTCGGAAGCCCGCGCCTGAAGTTCCCTCATTCCCCGATGATTTTCACGACCGCTCGTTTGCGGCGTTTGCCGTCGAATTCGCCGTAGAAGATTTGTTCCCACGGACCGAAGTCCAGTTCCCCATTGGTGATGGCGACGACCACTTCGCGGCCCATGATCGTGCGCTTGAGGTGGGCGTCGGCGTTGTCTTCACCCGTGTTGTGGGCGTATTGGGAATGAGGCTTCTCGGGTGCCAGTCTCTCCAGCCACTTTTCAAAGTCCTGGTGCAGACCGGACTCATTATCGTTGATGAACACGCTAGCCGTGATGTGCATGGGGTTGCAGAGCAACAGGCCTTCCTTGACCCCGCTCTCCCGCAGGCAGGTCTCCACCTCGGGCGTGATGTTGACGAAGCCGCGTCGGGAAGGGATGTTGAACCACAGTTCCTTGCGATAGCTTTTCATGGCTTCCACAATAGCGTTTGTGCTAAGAATAACAATCGGAGAACAACCCATGAAGATTGCCAGCGTCAAAGAAATTCCTTCGGGAAAAGTGGACATGGACGGCGCGAAGGATTGCCAGGTCAAGCTTGCGGTGACGGCGCGTGATGGCGCGCCGAATTTCGCGATGCGCATTTTCGAGGTTTCGCCCGGCGGCCACACGCCCTTGCACCATCATCCCTATGAGCACGAGATTTTTGTGATGGAAGGGCAGGGGACGGTCTGGCGTGACGGCAAGGAAGTGTCGATCAAGCCCGGCGACGTGCTCTACATCCCGGCTGATGAACAGCACCAATTCAAGAACGCCAGCGACCAGGCCTTCAAGTTCATGTGCCTGATCCCGGCGAAATTCCAGAAATGCTGAACGCGAATGGCGCGGCTCACCAACATCGTCACGCGCACCGGTGATGACGGCACGACGGGGCTGGTCGGTGGCGGGCGCGTCAGCAAGGATTCGCCACGCGTCTGGGCGTACGGCACGGTGGACGAATTGAACTCAGCGATCGGCGCGGTCCGATCCCTGAATACCGATCCCGATCTCGATGCGCGCCTGCGCCACATGCAGAATGATCTATTCAACCTCGGCGGAGAGCTCGCTACACCGCCAGACAAGTTTCAAAAAGGCATGCCGCGCATCGAGCGCCAGCACGTGGTCGACCTGGAGAAGCAGGTCGAGGAATTGACCAAGGAGTTAGGGCCGCTGCAGGAGTTCATCCTCCCCGGTGGTGGTCCGGTCGGCGCGCAGTTGCACGTGGCGCGGACGATTTGCCGTCGAGCGGAGCGCTTCTGCGTGCGCCTGAGCAAAGAAGAGAAGATCGGCGAGTTTGTGACCCCCTACCTGAACCGGTTGAGTGATGCCTTGTTCACGCTGGCCCGCTGGGCCAACAAGAAAGCTGGCGTGAAAGAGACGTACTGGAAGAAATAAGGCCCGCTACGCGCTGACGAGCGTCTCGCCGAATCTCGAGCCCAACGCCGCAAACACGATCTCGGCAATCTGCACGAGGTTGAACCGCGAGTTGTCGATCACCATGTCGGGAAGAAAGGGCTGGTGGGGATCGAGCACGAAAAAAGTGTCAATATAGTGTCGGCGTTGCTTTTCGCCTTCATCGACGACCTTTTCCGCTTCGCGCAACGACAGATCGCGGACGGTGGCGATGGTGTGGACCCGCCAGGTGCGGGGCGCCACCAGGCGAATATGCATGCCATTGCGAAGGTCCTGCGTCACGAGCGAACTTCCGCGGCCCACCAAAACCGCGTGGCCATGCACCGCCAGCGTGCGGATGACTTCCGCGAGTTTGCGCACGACCACGGCATCGGCCACTTTGGGATTGATGATATTGTCGAACAACTCGCTCATCTCGTCGCGGCGCTGGCCGTCCAGCATGTCGAGAATCGCGCGCTGGATGTGCAACTCCTCCGCGACCTTGTCGAGCAATTCGCGGTCGTAGGAAACCCAGGGAATGGAGGGGTGGCAACGTTCGTTCAGGAGTTCCACCAGCTGCCGCGCCAGTGGCAGCGCTTCACAACCGAACTCACGGGAAATGGCGACGAACGGGTACGTTTCGAGACGGCGGGTATTGCCGAGAGGTTTGATCTTTTCCCAAGCGTGAACGTGCGCGGCAATTCGCGCCTCGACATCCGAGCCGACCCAACCCTGAGAGATCCGTGTCATTTCCCGACTACAGCATAGTCCGCAACCTTCAAACGCGCAAGCGCGCGTTGGAGGGAGGCCTGCGCCCTGGCTATTTCAAAATCAGCGGACTTTTGCTGCAACCGCTGTTCCGCCCGCTCCTTGGCACGGCGGGCGCGTTGCACATCGATTTCCTCGGGACGCTCGGCGCTACGCGCAAGCACCGTCGTGCGCTCCTTCTGCACCACGAGGAACCCGCTGCCGACGGCGACATACTGGTCCTGCCCGTCCGGCAGTCGCATCCGCAACGGGCCGGGCTTGAGCGCGAACACGAACGGCGCATGGTGTGCGAGAATCTCAAACACGCCTTCTTGACCGGGGGCAATGACGAATCGGATTTCCTCGCGCAGGAAAAGTTTTTGCAGCGTGAGAACCTCGAATGGGAATGTCTTCTCGTCGGCCATGACGCCCTTACGCCTTCATTTTCTCCGCCTTGGCCCGGGCTTCCTCGACGGTACCGACCATGTAGAACGCCTGCTCCGATAGGTCGTCATGTTTACCCTCGAGGATCTCGCGGAAGCTGCGCACGGTATCGGCGATACGCACGTATTTGCCCGGAATGCCCGTGAATTGTTCGGCCACGAAGTTCGGCTGCGACAGGAAGCGCTGGATCTTGCGCGCCCGCGAGACCGTGAGCTTGTCTTCTTCGCTCAATTCTTCCATGCCGAGGATCGCGATGATGTCCTGCAGGTCCTTGTAGCGTTGCAACACCTGCTGCACGCCGCGCGCAATCTTGTAGTGTTCCTCGCCGACCACCAATGGGTCGAGAATG
>JBGOTY010000080.1:0-11694 GCA_041476745.1 Verrucomicrobiia bacterium
CACGAACGGAGTTGGTACGAAATGTAGACTCCAAATGTAAGCAGGAATAGACGCCAAGGAGGCGTCTTTTTTTACGCCATTATGTTGTCGAGTTCGTGTTAGGTCTCAAAGAGATATGCCCAGGAAAACATCCAGCACATTGATTTGCGTCCTTTCGGTTACCCTTTGCTGCGTCGCCGCCGGCGGGACTCCGAAGCCAAAGTTGAAAGTAGCAGCCGATGGCTTGCCGAGCGGTCACGACACTCCAGAGGGTGCGGCTTGTGACTTGGCACGGGCATTCATCAAGCGAGACGTTGGTCTTTTCACGAATACTTGCATCCGTTTCTATTCTGGCGGTGAGTCGCGCACAAATTATCAAGCGTTTTTGGAGACGAAGATTCAGAGCATCAAAGACGAGGCGGCAAAGAAGGAGCCGTCGCCGTTCGGGCCGAAGGCCATCGGCAAGGTATTCGCGGCGCGCCATCTGAGCAGAGATGGGCCGGCATCTTATGGTTACGCAAGCTTCGACTTTCAGGACGTCATGTTCGTTGACGTTGGCGTCTACTTACAGAATGGCGAGCGCGGACTGACCCGGACGCTGGTCATCAAAGACAGTGACGGCAACTGGTATGTTCATCCGGCACCACACGTTTCGCCGTTATTGAGCGTGGGGCTTAACGAAGAAGACAAGTCCACGCAAGATTTCACGAATGCGTATACGATTGAGAAGTGACCTAACCATACGCTCCAGCCTACCACGATCTGCTTCGCGGCTCGCGGTGGGTGAGCTTTATCGTTCGCTGTATGACGGAGAGAAACAATGAATGAGAAGACTGTCGCTTCCATCGCGACGGCTTCGTGGCGTTGTCCAGCCATTGCGTGGGCCTCACAGTTCGTTATCGGACCCCTGATTCGGTCGGCATCCGCTGAGTTGTACATCCTCGCTGCGGTGGCGCAGGCAGTGTTAGTCGGAGCGGGCCTGGTTCTTGGTATCGTCGCTCTCATTGCGGTGTCACGAGGTGCAGACGAGGATGCGCGGCGACCAGCAATCGCCGGTATACTATTCTCAGCCGTAACGATCATCATCGTTGTGCTTGCGTTCAAACTCGGCGGGGTACCACGAAGATACGAGTGAAACATAAGCTCTCTGTTCATCCGCTGGTCTTGGTTCTGGCTGTATTTGGTCAGCCATTTCTTCTCCTCGCTGTGGAGTCCCAAGACCAAGCACGCTTGGAGCCCCTTGGACTTGTGTGCGTAGATGGAATATCGAAGAATGAGCGCTGGGACGCCAATCAGACTGGCGCTACAGAGAAGAGCATCTTCACAGTCCAGATAGACGACTTAGCTCCGACACAGATTTCTACAGCGTCGGCGGGAGTGTTCACGAACCTGAGCACGAGCGCGAAGCACTTGGTCAAGATAAGTGTTGACGGAAGGCCGCTGACTTCATTTCGCTTCACGTTTCAGGAGAGTCAGTCCGATCATCTGCGCCTATGGTACAATCCGTTTTATGGCACTTGGTCGTTATCGCCTACCGACAAGAGGCACAAGTGTGCCTACCTGCAGTAGCAAAGGTGAAAGTAACCACACCGAAGTGCCGATGCGTGCAACTACACCGCGCGTAATGTAATCGTCACTTGCAGCCCGGTCGGAAGACGATTGGCCGCGACGACGGTTCCGTGGCACGCCTCCACGCACGTCTTCACAATGGCCAGACCCAGCCCGACACCACCGGTTTCCCGAGCACGCGAGGCGTCGAGCCGGTAGAAGGGATCGAAGATGCGTTGTAACTCTGCCTCGGGAATGCCGGGACCGCAATCGGAAATCGTCAGCGCCACCTGTCCGTCGCGCGGCTCGGCGGCAACCGTGATCGGCCCGGCCGCGCCGGCATACCGAATGGCGTTCCGCAGAAGGTTCGACAAGGCGCGGGTCAACAATTCCGGTTCAACCTCGACGCGGAGGTCGGACGCGATCTTCACCTCGACCTGCGCGCCGTCACTGACTTCATGACGGACTGCCGTGTCAGCAAGTGCCCGAAGCGAAACCAATTGAAGTTTGACGTGGGTGGTGCCCAGCGAAGCCTTGGAAAAGGACAACAGTTCATTCACGAGGTCAGCGATTTCATCCGCTTGCTCGTTGGCACGAGCGACATCGGCCTCCTGCGAGCCGTTGACGCGTTCCTCAAGGATGCCGAGTGCGACGCGCAAACGGGCCAGCGGCGAACAAAGTTCGTGAGCGATGTCGCCAAGAAAACGCTCCTGGCCCGTCACAAAACCATCGAGACGCTGCGCCATGCTGTTAATGGCTTGGCTGAGGGTGCCGAGTTCATCGCGGCGATGTGCTTCCACCCGCACCTCGAAATGACCTTCCGCAATCTGCTGGGTGGCCTGCGTCATCTGGGCGATGGAGCGGGTGATGCCTCGAACGACCGGCACCCAGAACAGCGCCGAGAAGATCGCCGCGCCAAAGACCGCCACCAGCCACGGCCGCAGGTCGAGGAACAACCCGCCGCCCGTCAACGTCCGCCGCCTCCGCCCGTCGATAACTAAACCAACCGCGAAGCGGTCGCGCGTCCTCACTGGGCGCACGCCTGCCCAATGCACCTTTCGCCCATCCGCATCGGTACGCAGCATTGACTTTGCTGCCTGCGCGCCGTATTAAACTTCCGCTTTCTTATGGAACGGAAGACACCCGATCAACGCGCGCAGATGACCGACCTCGATCGGTTGCGGCACTCCGCTGCCCACGTGATGGCGACTGCCATTGCCAAACTGTGGCCCGACGCGCAGTTCGCCGCCGGTCCGCCCGTCGACGACGGATTCTACTACGATGTCGAGTTACAGCATCGCATCTCGCCCGAGGATTTCCCGGCCATTGAGGCCGAGATGAAGAAGATCTCGAAGGAGAACCAGGTCTTCGAGAAAGTCATCGTCAGCCGCGATCAGGCCCTGGCCGACGCGCAAAGCGGACGCCTCGCCGCGTTGGCCCCCCGCGGTACGCCCAGCAAGTTCAAGTTGGACATCGTTCAGAACATTCCCGAGGGTGAACCGATTTCCTATTTCAAGAACGGCGACTTCATCGACCTCTGCGCCGGGCCACACGTGATGCGCACGGGCAACGTCAGCGCGTTCAAGCTCACCCACGTGGCCAGCGCGTACTACAAGGGCGACGAGAAGAATCCGCAACTCCAGCGCATCTACGGCACCGCGTTCAAGAACAAGACCGAGTTGGAGGCCTACTTCGCGATGGTGGAGGAGGCCAAGAAACGCGACCACCGCAGGCTGGGTCGCAGTCTCGAGCTGTTTGCGATTGATGAGGCCATCGGACAGGGCCTTGTGCTTTGGATGCCCAAAGGCGCCATCATCCGTCAGGCGCTGCAAGACTTCATTTCTGATGAACTGCGAAAGCAGGGTTACCAGCAGGTTTTCACCCCGCATATCGGTCGATTGGGATTGTATCGCACTTCGGGACACTTTCCGTATTACCGCGAATCTCAGTTCCCGCCCATTATCGAGCACGAGCAACTTTCCAAGCTTGCGACGGAAGGCTGCACTTGTGCCGAACTGTCGAATCGTCTCGAAAAGGGCGAAATTGAAGGCTATCTCCTGAAGCCGATGAACTGTCCGATGCACATCCGCATCTATGCCCAGCGCCCCCGCTCGTATCGTGAATTGCCGTTGCGCCTCGCGGAGTTCGGCACGGTCTATCGCTGGGAACAATCGGGCGAGTTGGGCGGCATGACTCGTGTGCGCGGCATGACCCAGGACGACGCCCACCTGTTTGTCACGGAGGACCAACTTGGCCAGGAATTACAGGGATGTCTCAGTCTGGTGAAAGTCGTACTGACGACGCTTGGTCTCACCGATTATCGCGTGCGGGTGAGTCTGCGAGATCCAAAATCGTCGAAGTATGTCGGCGATCCATCGAACTGGGACAAGGCTGAGAATGCCCTCCGGGAAGCTGCGGAGAGCCTGGGTGCGCCATTCGCCGAAGCGCCGGGCGAGGCCGCTTTCTACGGTCCGAAGATTGATTTTCTTGTGAAAGACGTCGTCGGCCGGGAATGGCAGCTTGGCACTGTCCAGTTGGACTACAACCTGCCCGAGCGATTCGATCTGACGTACATTGGCCCAGACAACCGCCCGCATCGGCCCGTGATGGTTCACCGAGCGCCGTTCGGTTCAATGGAGCGTTTCGTCGGCGTGCTCATCGAACATTACGCCGGCAACTTCCCGCTCTGGCTCGCGCCGGAGCAGGTCCGCGTCCTCACCATCGGCGAAGATGCCGCGTTGGTGGACTACGCCAAAGGCATCGTGAACGAACTACGCGCCAACATGGTTCGCGTCGAAGGCGATTACAGCAACGACAATATCAAAGGCAAGATTGCCGACGCCGAGCAAGCGAAAGTCCACACCATGCTCGTCATCGGCGGTCGCGACATGGACGCTGGTGCAGTCAGCGTGCGCCTACACGGCAAAGGCAACCTCGGCGCGAAACCGAAGAGCGAAGTGGTCGCGGAGATTTTGGCAGCGATCAAAGAACGTCGCGCGTAACCTCGGCAACGTCCCGGCCACCTACACGGTCATCTACTATTACACACCGCTGACACCGAGAAAGTGACCGAGCTTGACGCGTTAGCACAGACGCTTTACAAATCCGGCGCTTATGAAATCCACTTTCACGGCCCTGCTGTTGCTTGCGTTGGCCTTCACGGTTGGGGCCGACGAAGGGATGTGGTTGTACAACCAGCCACCGCGCCAATTGCTGCGCGAGCGATATCAGTTCGACGCGACGGATGCGTGGCTCGAGCATCTGCAAAGATCGTCTGTGCGCTTTAGCTCCGGCGGTTCCGGCTGTTTCCTGAGCGAGAACGGCCTGTTGATTTCCAACCAACATATTGGCGCCGACGCGCTGCAAAAGCTGAGCACAAAAGAAAAGGATTATGTGCGCGACGGTTTCTACGCGCGCACGCCGGGCGAGGAAATCAAATGTCTCGACCTCGAACTCAATGTGCTCGATTCCATCGAGGATGAGACGGCCCGGGTGAATGCCGCGGTGCCGAAGGACGCGGACCCGGCCGCGGCCTTCCTTGCGCGTCGCAAAGTTATCGCGCAGATCGAAAAAGAATCGCTCGCCAAGACGGGGCTGCGCTCGGATGTCGTGACGCTTTGGCAGGGCGGCGCGTATCATCTCTACCGTTACAAGCGGTATACGGACGTGCGTCTTGTGTTCGCCCCCGAATACCAAATCGCGTTTTATGGCGGTGAGCCGGACAATTTTGAGTTTCCGCGCTACAATCTGGATATTTGCCTCTTCCGCGCATATGAGGATGGCAAACCGGCCAGGATCAAGAACTATCTTCACGTCTCACCCGACGGTCCACGCGAGGGTGAGTTGGTCTTCGTTTCGGGTCACCCGGGGAGGACCAGCCGCCTGCTGACGGTCGCGGAATTGCAAAACATTCGCGATCAACAACTGCCGTTCCGTCTCGAAACGGTCAAGCGGCGCGAAGTCCTGCTGAGCAATTGGAGCCTGCGCAGCGAAGAGAATGCCCGGCGCGCCAAAGGGATGCTTTTTTTCGCCAAGAACAGTCGGAAGCGCTCCGATGGGCAATTGGCGGGATTGTTGGAGCCGGGTTTGTTCGCGGCGAAAGTGAAAGCCGAAACCGATTTCAAGGGACAACTGGCCGGCCAGCCGGAATTGGCGGATGCCCTTGCCGCTTACGACCGGATTGCCGATGCGACCAGAATTCTTGCCGGGCAAGCGCCCCGATACGAATTGCTCGAATATGGCCGGGCCTTCAACTGTGAGAGCTTCTATATCGCCCGCACGTTGCTGCGCGCGGCGGAGGAACGACCCAAACCCAATGGGGAACGTCTGCGCGAATTCTCGGATTCAGGCAAAGTCTCGCTCGAACTCGAACTCTTTTCCGAGAAGCCGATTTACACCGACTTGGAGACGCTCACGCTGGCCGACTCGCTGACGTTCTTTGTCAACCAGCGGGGTGTGAACGATCCGCTCGTGCAAAGCGTGTTGGCCGGCAAATCACCGCGCGATCGCGCCGCGGAATTGATCAACGGCACCAAGGTCCGCGACGTCGCTTCTCGCAAACAACTTTATGATGGTGGTAGCAATGCCGTTTTCGCGGCGAAGGACCCCATGATCGAACTGGCGCGGTTGGTCGATCCCGA
Source organism: Verrucomicrobiia bacterium (assembly GCA_041476745.1). Lineage (GTDB taxonomy): Bacteria > Verrucomicrobiota > Verrucomicrobiia > Palsa-1439 > Palsa-1439 > Palsa-1439. Next base: position 6,168 of record JBGOTY010000080.1, read on the forward strand.
ATCCCGCGCCTTGCGCAAGGTGTCCGAGACGCAAAACGAGGCGAAGCAGCAGGCACACGCCGCCATTGCGCGCGCCCGCAACACGCTGCTCGGGCTAACCGATTATCCCGATGCCACGTTCACGCTGCGGCTCGCGTTCGGCGTGGTAAAAGGCTGGGAGGAAGACGGCAAGACCGTGCCCGCGTTCACCACCGTCGGCGGACTTTATGCGAGGGCGGCGGAAATGAAGAATCAACCGCCGTTCGATCTGCCCCCCGCGTGGGTCAAGCGGCCTCCGCAACTCAATCCGCAGACGCCCTTCAATTTCGTCGGCAGCTGTGACATTGTCGGCGGCAACTCTGGCAGTCCGGTGGTGAACCGCGCCGGCGAATTCGTGGGGATCATTTTCGATGGAAACTTGCAAAGCCTGTCGTGGGATTATGTGTTTAACGATGCGCAAGGTCGCGCGACCTCCGTGGATTCCGCCGCGATTCTGGAAGCATTGAAGAATGTGTACATGGCCTCGAAACTCGTGAACGAGTTGAAGACCGGGCAATAGGCTTGCCGCAAGCGCCAGCCGTGCGCTGGTTGGACAAACAAAGGACATCCAGGTAACAAAGTGGTAACATGGCTTCGGCACATTGAGAGGCATGAAAACCATAACTGTTCTATGTACCTTGTTCGCGATCTTCGTTTTGAACGTATCTGCCGCGGTATACGCACAGCCTTTGCCGACCGCACCAGAATCTCCTTCTGAGTTACTCGAGAAGGGGATCTATAACCAGGACACCAAGGGTGACTTTGATTCGGCAATCGCGATCTACCAACAGGTGGTCGCGGAGGCAAGTAGCAACCGGTCGCTGGCCGCGCAGGCGCAGTTCCGCCTCGGCCAATGTTATCTGAAGAAAAATCGGCCCACGGATGCGACCGCGGCGTTTGAGAAGTTGATCCACGATTTCCCGAATGAGAAACAACTCATCGCCCAGGCCCGTGAGTATTTGCCCGGCAACCTCACGTTCGGGCCGGTGCCGTGGGTCGATGGCGAGCGACTGCAACTGAATATCGCGCTGGCCTCCGGCATGGACATTGGCACAGTCGAATATCGCGCGGATTTGGCACCGCCGGTGAATGGGCACATGGTTTGGCGCGTCGGCGCGCGCCTGATGGCGGGGCCGCAATCAGTCAGCAGCGTCGATGTGGACGCCGAGACCTTCCGTCCGCTCACCAGCCATTGGAAACATTCACTCCTGGGCGAGGTGACCGCGACTTATAAACCTGAAGTAGTTGAGATTCAACGTGTCGGCAAGGGCCAACCCGACATGGTCACGGTTGACGGTCCCGTTTATGACAATGAAGAGGCCATGCATGCGATGCGTCGGCTTCCGCTGCAAGTCGGCTACAAGACGACGCTCCCGATCATCACGTCACTGGGAGGAGGCACCGTCATTTCCATCGGACTTGAAGTGGTGAAACGGGAGACGGTCGAAGTGCCGGCGGGAAAATTCGATTGTTTCAAGGCGCATCTTGGCCTCGTGAACCAGGATTTCTGGTTCTCCGATGACACACATCGCTATGTGGTGAAATTCGAGGCTGGCCCCATTACCGCGCAGCTTGTGTCGATCGCGCAACGCAAACCCGGCGAGCCCGTAACGTTTCACGATGACGAACTCGGCATTTCGTTCACCGCACCGGCCGATTGGGTCATCTGGCGGGCCAGGAACGGCCAGCCTCCGAAACAGGAATTGATTCGCACGCTCGATCCCGGCGCGGACACGGACGATGGCGGCCTGCGTCTCTTTGCCACCGATTCCCTGTCCGATGCTGCCCAAAAATCGGCCCGCGCCTGGGCGGAGGAGGAAATTGCCAAGAACAAGAACGTGAAGGTGCGCCCCGAGAGTTGGAAGAATTACACCATCGACGGACGGACGGGAGTCGCTTGCACTGTGGAGTACACTGAAGCGGGCAAACCGCGGGTGCAGTTCTTGTTGCGTGTGCTGGGACCGAAAGAATCGGAGCTTTTCGTGCTCACGTCCGCCCCGGAGAAGTTCGATGCGCTCAAGACGCAGTTCGACACCATCCTCACCAGTTACCGGACGAAGTAAGCCAGAATGTCAGACGCATGGAGGAGATATGACACGAGAAGAAATCGAAGCCTTTTGGAAAGACCCCCGGAATAGGAAGTGGGGTATTATCTACTTCTGCAAGGAGGATCCGCGGGTGATCGTGCCGAGGAGAATCAAGTGGATGGGTTGGACACTGAATTTTGCCCGCCCAAGCGCAGTTCCAACACTACTGCTGTTTGTCGCCTTTTTGGTCGTTCCGTTACGGATGGTAGAAGGAGAAGGCATTGTCACCGTCCGTCTCACTGTTGCCGCGGAGATCCTGGTGGTGTGTTTGCTGTGCGCCTACTTGTCTTCACGCACCGAATGAAAGCGTCGACTTCCGGAAGAAAGCGCCGCGTGGGCCGGGAAGTGCGCGCCTGGCCAATGCTGGTGCTGCTGCTTCTCGTAGTGCTGGTCGCCATCGGTTGCGTGCTGTGGTTCATGCGCGAGGCGATGCTCAACGAGCGGCTGGCTGTGCGCGAAAAACTTGCCGAAGCCTATCGCGGTCAACTGGCGCTCGTTCAGGCGCAGTTGCTGGAACGTTGGAATCAGCAGCTTGGCCGGCTCGATGGCGCGGAGGACGCTACAGTCCGCTTTGCGCGCTGCGTTCGCGAAGGGTTCGCCGATAGCGTCATCTGTTTCGATGAGCAGGGCCGCGTTGTCTATCCACGCTTATCAGACGGACGCGACACCGCCGCCAACGCGGAACTGTTCGCGCTCGAATCGTGGACCGACAAGGCAAGTCCGCAATTCAATGAGATTGCTGCGCGATTGCGTGACCGGGTCAATAACTACGCAGCGGGCACGCTTCCGTCGGCGCAGCGCCGGTTCCTCATGAACGAACTGCGGCGGCTCGATCCCCATCTGGAGTTTCCGACACAGGCTGGAGAAAAACTCGCCGCACGGTATCTCGAGGCGAATCCGGTCTTCGTGCGCGCGCTGACGTTGCACGCCACTGAATTGCGCGATGTTTGGTCGGTGGGCGCCTCGAACCGGCTGACGCTGGCATTGTTCACCACCACCGGCCTGCGGGCGAAGCTGAACAATCTGGTCCATGATCCCGCCTTGCCGAAGGGCGTCAACCTCGCGGTGATCTCACCGGGAGACGACGTAATGACGGAGTCCACGGTGGCAACGGCGTCGCTGGCTCCCGAGTTGACCGGCTGGCGGCTCTCCCTGTCGCTGGATGACCGCGCGCTCTTTAATACGGCGGCGGACCAACGAGTGGCACGCTACCTGGCCGTCGGCAGCGTCGTAATCGCCGCGATGTCGGTGCTGGGTCTGCTCATCGCCCGTGGTTTTGGACGACAGGTGCAGTTGGCCCGGCTGAAGAACGATCTCGTCGCCACGGTTTCCCATGAACTCAAAACCCCACTCACGGCGATGCGCGCCCTCGTGGATACCTTGCTCGACGCCGAGCGATTCGATGAAAAGACGACACGGGAATATCTGAAGTTGCTTGCCACGGAAAATGCCCGGTTGAGCCGCTTGATCGATAATTTTCTCACCTTTTCACGTCTGGAGCGGAACAAATTCACGTTCGAGTTCACCCGCGTCCGGCCGCAACAGGTCGTGGAGGGGGCGGTGCGCAGCTCTGGGAGAGCGAGCCCAGGCACCCGGCTGCACATTAGAATCGCACGTGGCGGCAAATCTGCCCTTGATTCGCGGAGATGCCGATGCGCTGGTCACGGCGCTCCTGAACCTCCTCGATAACGCCTGGAAATATTCCGGCGACCTAAAACGGATCATCGTGCGAACCGAGGCGCGCAATGGCAGCGTCTGTTTTGCTGTCGAGGACAACGGTATCGGTCTGACGCCGCGCGAAGGCAAGCGGGTGTTTCGCCGCTTTTATCAAATTGACCAAGGGCTCTCACGATCTGCCGGCGGTTGCGGGCTCGGCCTCAGTATCGTCCAGTCGATCGTCAAGGCGCACCACGGCTCCGTGCGCGTCGAGAGCGAACTCGGACGCGGTAGCACGTTCACCATAGAGATTCCCGCTGTCGCGGAAGGCGCGTCATGACTCCGGCCAAGATCCTCATCATCGAAGATGACCCAACGATCCTGCGCGTGGTCAAGGACAACTTTGCCACACGCGGCTATCGCGTCCAAATCGCGCGTGACGGCGAAGAAGGACTGGAGGCCGCACTGAATAGCCGCCCCGACCTCATCCTCCTCGACATCATGTTGCCGAAGATCAACGGATTTGAAATCTGCCGGGCAGTCCGCGCCGAGAAACTCGAAATGCCGATCCTCATGCTGACGGCCAAAGGGCAGGAGGAAGACATCGTGCGCGGCCTGGAACTCGGCGCGGACGATTACATTACCAAACCGTTCAGCATGCGTGAACTCGTGGCACGCGCGCAGGCATTTCTCCGACGGCAACAGGCGGGTGCGGCGGTCAGCTACAAGTTCGGCCGGTGCAACCTCGATACCTCCTCCCACCGACTGCTTAAGGACGGCGTCGAAGTGCCGCTGACGAACAAGGAGTACTGCCTCCTCGAATACTTCCTCCAGCACCCCGGCCGCGCGTTTACGCGCGACAGCATCATGAACGCCGTCTGGGGTAATACCGTCATGGTTACCGCGCGCAGCGTGGATCGTTGCGTCACCACGCTGCGGAGCAAGATCGAACCTGACCCGCATCATGCCACGTTTATCCACACCATCCGCGAAATCGGCTACCGCTTTGAAAGTGGCCTGGCAGAGGCTACGGATTGAGTAGGATCTCCTGGTAGTGCCACCCTGTAAAAAGACTGTTGCATTGGCCGGGGAAAAGCCTTAAAAGAACGGGCCATTCGCGTTCCTCTCCACAGTCGCAGGAGTCGCCTGTGTTGCAGGATGCGGTTGCATCATGTACCTTTGTGAGAATAGAAGTGCGTTAACCAAGCTAACCCGCTGAGGGCCAACAGGAGGTCGGAGCAATTCAACAATTTGTTCGTGTCAATCAGAAGATTCGCGCGCGAGAAGTGCGGGTAATCGACGCAGACGGAAAGCAACTCGGGGTTTTGCCCACCAGCCAGGCGCTGGCGGCGGCCATGCAACGAGGATACGATTTGGTGGAGGTCGCGCCCAACGCGGCGCCGCCGGTCTGCCGGATCGTCGATTTCGGCAAGTACAAGTACGAGCAGGAAAAGCGGGATCGCGAAGCACGCAAGCATCACCACGCGACCAAGCTCAAGGAAATCAAGATTCGGTTGAACATCGATCCGCATGATTACGAGACGAAGCTCAATCATATGCGGGATTTCCTCGGTGACGGGATGAAAGTCAAGGTGACGATGATGTTGCGGGGCCGCGAAAACGCTCATCCCGAGTACGGCAACAAATTGATGCAGAAGATCATCGAAGACCTGCAAAACTGCAGTCGTCCCGAAGTGATGCCGAAGCTGATGGGGCGAAGTATCACGATGATGATCTCACCTGTTCGCGGCGGGAAGAAGACGGAC
>JBGOTY010000081.1:0-11329 GCA_041476745.1 Verrucomicrobiia bacterium
CACGGGTTTGAAGGTCAACATGACCTGGAAACCCGCGGCGGTGGACCATGGCATCAAGTTTGTGCGCGTCGATCTCGACAGCAAACCCGAAATCGATCCGCATATCCGCAATATCGGCGACACGACGCGCTGGACGACGATCGGCACCAACGGCACGGTCATCCACACCGTCGAGCACGTGTTGGCGACGCTGAACGGTTACGGGATCGACAACCTGATTATCGAGCTGGATGCGAACGAGCCGCCCGTCGGCGACGGCAGCGCGTTGCCGTATGTCAAGTTGATCAAGCAGGCGGGGATCCAGCCGCAGGAAGGCAAGCGCGAGATTTTTCGGCCGCAGGAGATGGTGCACGTCGAGGTGGGCGATTCGCTGGCGGTGGTGGTGCCGAGCGACACGTTGCGCATCAGTTGCACGATTCATTACGGCAAACCCGGACTCGACGCGCAGTTTCTGAGTCTTGTTATTGAACCGGAAACGTTTGAGTCGCAGATTTCACCGGCCCGGACGTTTGCGCTCTACGAAGAGGTCCAGCATCTCATTGATCACGGATTGATCAAGGGCGGCAGTCTCGAAAACGCGGTGTTGATCCGCAATGAGAGCATTCTGGCGACCGAGCCGTTGCGGTTCCGCGATGAGTTCGTGCGGCACAAGATTCTCGACGTGCTCGGCGATATCGTGTTGCTCGGGCGACCGCTGGCAGCGCACATCATCACGATTCGACCGGGACATTCCTGCAACGCCGCCCTGACGAAGGCGCTGGCGAAGGTGATGGAGAAAGAGCAGCCCGCACCTGTTTCGTTTGCGCCGCCCATGGCAGCGGGTACGCCGGTGGAGCAGGCGATGGACATCGTGCAATTGTTGAACGTCTTGCCGCATCGCTATCCGTTCTTGCTGGTGGACCGCATCATCAAGATCGAGGGTGAAGAGAAAATTATCGGACTCAAGAACGTGACGATCAACGAGCCGTTCTTCCAGGGACATTTCCCCGGTCATCCGATCATGCCCGGCGTGTTGCAATTGGAGGCGATGGCGCAGGTGGCGGGCGTGTTGATGCTGAAGTCGGGTGAGAACGCCGGCAAGGTCGCGTACTTCATGAGCGCCAACAACGTGAAATGGCGCAAGCCGGTCCGTCCCGGCGATCAACTCATTATCGAAGTTGAAATGGGGCGCGCCCGCGGCAAAATCGCCAAGGCCAAAGGCGTCTGCAAAGTGGCGGGCGAAGTGGTCAGCGAAGCGGAAGTGATGTTTAGCGTGGTGGAGGGGTAGACGGTGTCGCCTCAATAGTTCCGTTTCGTGATTCCAGCCCTTAACAACCATGAAAATCCGCGGCATCATCTGGCTTTCGGAAATCTGCGAGAAGATTCTGACCAAGCACAATGTCCGGACAACTGAAGTGGAAGAGGTTTTCAACTCGCGCCCGCACGTGCGACACGTCCGCAAAGGTTATCGGCGCGGCGAGGACGTGTACGCGGCGTTGGGGCGAACGGCTGCGGGCGCTTGCTTATTGTGTTCTTCATTCGTAAACTATTCGGAGACGCGCTGATCGTCTCGGCGCGAAACATGGACGCTAAAGAGCGACGATTGTATGAGAAAGCCAAAAGCTAAAGTGACGCGGGCAGAAGTGGCGTTCGCACGGCGCGAGGGTAAGTACTGGGACGACCACAGTTTGGCGGAGGCGTGGACGCACACGCGGGCTGTCGAGATGGACGTGGAATTGCAGGCATCCACTTTGCTGATTCATCTGGAGCGCCGTCTAGCTGCTCGGCTGGAAAGCGCCGCTCGCAAGAAAAGGCTGTCCTTAGAAACGTGGCTTACCCGCGCCGTGGAACGAGAATTGGCACATTCGTCCAGCTAGTCGCAACCGGGCGGCAAGATTGCTAGGGCCAAAGGTGTCGGCAAGGTGGCGGGCGAAGTGGTCAGCGAAGCGGAAGTGATGTTTGGTGTGGTGGAGGGGTAGGGGGCGTAGGCGGACCTGTAAATGGTAAGGCGCTGACCCAGAAACGGAAATTGCCTCCCCGCGTTGGACGATTTGCGAACCTTGTGGATTGAGGTTCCGAGAGTCGCAGTGCTGACTAAGCTTCATTCGCCAAACGTCCAAGCTCAACCGTGCTACGACAGCGGCGTTGGCTGAAGTGTATGGTTAGGTCAGTTTTGATTCGCAGCTTCATACTTTTCCAAGGCCGCCTTGGCCTTTGGGTTGCCCTTCATGGCCGCTCCCGCAAGCCCTTCGGAAGCTCCATGCCAAAGAGGTCGGTCGGAGGGATTCTCAATAACGCCGATAAGGAAATCGACTGCCCTTTCATCATTATTCTCCGCAGCGGGGCGAAGTGCGAAGACCGTTGATGAGAGAATAATACCCCACCGGTCGTGGTGCAGGAGTATTTCGAGCGCTTCCGTATTACCCGCTGCGGCAGCGAGGCCGAGAGCGTCGGGTGCAAACGGACTAAGGTGGTTACTTGTGCCGAGGCAAGTCTTCAGTGCTTGGAACGATTTGTCATTACCCTTGGCGGCCTGCTCGCCGAGCACATTGAATGCGGCGCGCATCAGCACCAAGTTGGAGAGAACGCGTTCCCTCTCTTTGTTGAAGTCGATGTCTCGATAAAGTTCCGTTGCGGTGTCGCGCAGTTCCTCGAAAGCGGATTGGTCTCCATTGGCGATGCGCTCGGCCAGGGCACGCATCGTAGCGGTAGTCGGTTTATGGATGGCCGTGGTAGGAGTCGGTTGAGGGATGGCCCCGGTTATGCCGCCTCCGATATAGAGCAACAACACAGGGAGTATGAGCCCCACACCCAAACAAAGCCAGACAACCCAACGCTCCCGCGTGAACTTGAACGCCATTACCACCCCCAGAATGGCTGTGGCAACAAATCCGAGGGCCATCAGGAATACGAACCACCGAAATGGAGTCGAATGGTGCGGTAAGCTGCCTCCAGGGGGAAGCGACTGGTCTTGGTGGACGTGTGACAATCGCACTAGAATTGGCGGAGCGGAGTAGCTGCCATCCTTCCTGCTGCGATGCAGGTCGAATGTCTGCCATGCGCCACTGACCGCAAAGAACACCAGCAACGGTGCGAAAACGCAGCCCAAATACAAGTGAAGTTGGCGAATACGATTCATGACTTCACGTCAGCGTCTGCGGTCAGCAACGCAACTCAACGGCATTACACCTCTGATGGAGCCGCAAGGAAAGCACAAATTGTCCTCCCCGCTTTGGACGGGTTGCGGTGCGGTTCGAGCTTGCCAGGGTAGCAACACCCGGGGCGAGATCGCCAAGGCCAAAGGCGTCGGCAAAGTGGCGGGCGAAGTGGTCAGCGAAGCGGAAGTGATGTTTAGTGTGGTGGAGGGGTAAGGGGACAGTAACTGTCAAAAGTCAATGACTGACCCTCTCAACCTGGCTCTGCATAAATCATATCAGCCCGAGTATGGGGTGACTGCTCGTTGACGTATCGATCTTCGGCAGGCATCCACTCGTCTTCCCATTTGCGGCGCGCAGGTTCTCCGTCTCGCTCCATCGCTCTCGCCAACCGTACGGGTCGCGGGCACTCCACCCAAACGGTGAGGTCGTAGAACTGCTCCAGCTCGAGACGCGTCGAATACACTCCCTCGACGATCACAATGCCCTGGGGAACGTCGTGCCACTCGGCGAGCGCGTCACTCGGCCAGTCGTATCGCTGATAGCGCGCCGGCTGCCCCGCTGTGAGTGGTGCCAAAACCTCGCCACGCAGACGCTGCCAATCAAAGGCGCTGCCGATTGAGTTGAGGGCGAGAGTCCCGTTCCGCAGCGCAGACGGGAGGTAAAAATCATCCATGTGAACAATTGAAATGTCTCGGCTACGGCTGGCGAGAGCGACGCGCACCTCGGTCGCCAACCGGCTTTTCCCTGCTGCGCCGCAGCCATCGATGCCGACGATAAACAATGAGTTGGCAGAGAGACACCGGTCGACAATGTCAGCCATGATTTGGGCACTCATTCGGGCCTACGGGTTACCATCTGATTTCCAAGCTCAGCCACCGCGATTCTGTCCGCACCAATCGAGCTTGCGAACCGTATTAGACCCCAGAAGGAACCGCGGGGAAAGTTCAAACGGAGTCCCCGCTTTGGATGATTTGCGAACGTTGCCAGTCATCCAGCGATTTAGTACGAGCGGCAACGAGAACGTCGACTGACGAGGACTACGCCAATGCCCATGGCCAGCAACGCCCAGGTAGACGGCTCAGGAACAGCAAACAGATGGAGTTCTCCGTAGGCACTGCCCGAGACGGGCGAAAAGGAACCTCCAAACGCGAGAGTTTCCGTCATGCTGAACGTGGATGTCAGGCCACTATTGTTGACAGGCAGAGTCGCAACCGCAGACCCGTTCACCTTGGCGAGTGTACCAATTTGCGTGTTGTTAATCTTTCCAGTCACGATCCCACTCATTGCGGTGAAATTTGAGAGAACCATATCAAGAGTACCATTCGCGGTTGGGAAAGGCGCGAAGCCGGTCTCGGTGGCCGCGATTTGCAGGCGCGCGACTCCTTGAGTGGTCTCGATAGACCCTATGTTTATGATCACGTAATCATCGTTCGCATCGCCCAGAAACGGCTGGGAAGAGACGAGGACGCCCGCGGGGAGGTTCCAATTGTTGATCGTCAAGCTGCCGGTGTTGATGAGGCCACTGCCACTATCGGTGTAGGTGTTCGTGAATATCCCGGAGATCATCGTCATCGTCAAACCAGCTTGGGCGGACGACAAACTGGCACATATCACGACCGCAATTGATACGGCGATTCTTCTAATGAGCAAAGCAGCCCCTCGCTTTCAATAACTGGACAAACTCGCCTACGAGAATGATTTTACGCCATATCGCCGTATGGTCACAAGGAATAAACGGCTGCAAAGTGGCGGGCGAAGTAGTCAGCGAAGCGGAAGTGATGTTTCGTGTGGTGGAGGGGTAACCACGAATTACACGAAGTAGACACGAATACCACGAAGATGACGCGGATTGAGGGGCCGGTGGCGAATCCGTGGATAGTGGAGAGTTGACCCCGTTCACGGTTCTGGAACTAAAACGCATGACTTCGGCAGTTTCCCTGCGTTTTTGCCGCGAGCCACAATCGTTACTGCTTTTTATTGCCCGATTGTTTCGCGAACACAGCCTGCTGCTTCTGCAGTTTTGATTTGTCGACTTTGGCCTGCTTCTGCGACGACTGCTTGTGGACGGCTTTCGGAGATTTATCGCCCATAATCGATCTGCCTTTCGTCTGCGGGCTATTTGACCGGCGGAATGATTGGTTCCTCCGCAGATGGTGGGACAGTGGCTGATCCGGTCAGGTATGTAAACAACATTGATGAAACCTTGACGCTCCGATCTGGCAACACTTTCGATGGATAATTGGTTCCCCGCTTGGGACGGTTTGCGAAGATTGCGGTTCGAGATTGCCAGGATGACCGCGCACGGAGCAAAATCGCGAAGGCCAAAGGCGTCGGTGAGGTGGTGGGTGAAGTGGTCAGCGAGGCGGTAGTGATGTTTGGTGTGGTGAAATCCTTACGTGGAGAATGGGTTTGTTAATCGGCAGTGGTGAAGGTATAAGCGATGGCATGAACCCGCCGCTCCATGAACAAGTTGACGCTTTGAAGAAGCGACTAGAGAAACTCGCCGCTCAATCGCCAAGTCCAAAGCATCTGTACAGTGAACAGACCGTGCATGATTTGAGTACCATGTCACTTGTGTTGGATTTGTCTTTTCCACCAGAGCCCACAAAGGTAAGCAGTGCGCCAAATCCGGAAGCCGTTGCAGGAGAATTGCACCGTCGAAAAATGATACTGGAGCGTATCAGCGGGCCTCTAAGTCGGCTTGATAACAACGGCGTGTTCAGTGCTGACAAGCGATTTCCAGACGACATGAAGCAACTGGTTAGGGACTACATACGAGAAGAAATCTGGCGCTGACGAAATGCGGTAGGGGACTGCGCACGGGGCGCAGATCGCGAAGGCCAAAGGGGTCTGCAACGTGGCGGGCGAAGCGGTCAGCGAGGCGGAAGGGATGTTCACTGAGGTGGAGGGGTATTTCGGCGCGAAGTACACGAAATAGACACGAAGAGCACGAAGACGGCGCGGTGCGAACGGCTGCCATAAGAGAGATGCGAAATGAGTATCAAGACAAAGGGACTCAGCCCAAAGACTGTGGCGGTGTTGGAGATGATCGCTGCCGGTTACACATACGAACAGGTGCTCACGGCATACCCAGACTTGAACTACCACGACATCTTTGGCGCAGCCCGAGAGGCGCTTCAAGCTGCAGGACAAGCAGACAGCAACTACGCAGAGAGGCTGGCGAAGATTAAACAGGCGAATCCGCGCGCCTATGAGAAATGGGGCGATGAGGAGGATGCAACTCTTACAGCGCTATTTCGGTCCGGCCAACGAACGAAGGAGATCGCAGCCAAACTCCAGCGCCAACCGAGCGCTATACGCAGTCGCATAGCGAAACTAGGGCTCGAAGAGGAAGTAGTGAAGTGACTTGTGAAACGTAGATAGCGAGGATCGATGTTTGCCTAAGGGGTCGAATCTGTACAAAGCAATACAGCGGCGCTCTCTTCTGATTTTGATAAATAATGATAACCTTCCAACATGTTTACTTCGACTCGAATGCGCTACGAGATGGCGATTGGCCGGTTGGCAACAACAAGCTCCGTAACGTATGCATTCTAGCCGTACGGCACGGTATCAAAGTGTTTATTCCGGAACCGGTCGAACGGGAGATGGAAGAGCAGTGGCACAGGATCTACACAACAGTTCAAAAAAGACTTGAAGATGAAATTGCTGGTTTTAACCGTCAAACACGGCGTGTTGCACCACAAGTCGCTGTTCCAGAATTTTCGACCCAACAGTATTTACGAGAGAAATATCAAAGTGCCGTCAAGGCCTTGAAGGAATTGGGGATTGCAACGTCTTCGTTTACCGCACGTCCCTTGAGGGAGATATTTGAAATGTCTGTTTGTCGAATCACGCCCTTCACAACGGATAAAGATAAACACTTTCAAGATGTAGCCATCTACCTATCGGTATATGACCACTTGAAAGCTTCAGGGTGCAAAGGGGCGCTTGTTTCAAAGGATGCGATATTTTCAGGCGAAAGTTTCGCAGGGCTTGCCAGGTCGGGGATAGAGATCTTCAAGGACTTGGAAGAATTGGAGAAAGCTCTAGCTTCCGAGGAGAAGCGTCAGAGATGGAGTGATTACAAGAAGCAATCTGCTAAAATGAGAAGTGTGCTGGAGACAATGCGTCCCAAGATTGAAGCTTTTGTGAATGGAACAGTAAACTTCGTTTCCAGTGATTTGACGCTCTTTGGCAGCGTCGTCGAGTTTTGGGGCGCGAGAGATCCGAATGTGACGAAAGTCTCCCTCCCTTGGGAGACAAAGGAAGGTCAGCGGTTTGCATTTGATTTCGATGTTGAGGTGGGATTGAAGGGGGTGGTGGAAAAATTCGATTTCGGGTCGCCACAACCCTTGAGAATTGGAAAACAACCGGACGTAGATGCACAAAACTTAATCGCGCACTTTCTCTCGGGTTATGCCAAAGAGCCAGCGTCAAACAAGAGGACAATTCGCATTTCGGCCAACGCGCAACAAGTAAATGGCGAGTTCCAAGATATTAACTTTGAATTTGCTCAATTGGTTACAGGACTGGGACTGGCCGCGTTTGCAAACACTCGGGAAACGCTAGCGCGGGCGATTGACAAACTCCCTATTATTGCGCCGCCTATCAATAGTCGTCCGGATATAACACCTGATCCGAGCACGGCCACCCCCTAATTCCTTCCGGGGAAGAAACACGCGCAGAGGTATCGTGCATCGATAATTGTTCTGGACATGGTGTTCCCGGGCGGGTATAATGGGGGGACAAACAGATCAACATGCAACTTTCAACCTCCAACGCTCAACTCTCAAGGGGACAAGGAAGGGCAATTTGTTGACGACGGGCTACGTTTAATGAACGGCACGGCGCGATACCTAAACGACAGGCATCGTGCCCTACAATCAGGGCGCGGATTGTCAGGGCATCCGTCAGGGGGAATCGCGGTAGCATACCTCTCCTACGGGGGAGAAGAGGCGCGCAAAAACCCGTTTCTGCGAAACGAACCCCCCGGTTAAGTGGCGTTTTATGAATGCTTTAGAAAGGCGAGGGTTGGAATTTGGCAAAGTGATTGGCGGGGAGAGTGGTACGCATTGGAGAGAGGGCCGGCGCGAAAATGGACGGCTACAGGCGAGACGCCTGTTCAACTCGAAGACCGAACGACACGGGCGGGACGCCCGCGCCACTATCGACGACGGAGAAGAGGCGAAAGGATGCATCCGCTTTCCCCAAGGCTACGGCGTGACAAGCCAGCCTACTTCGCGAGGACGCTTCGAAGGTCAAAGGCGGCTCAAAAACACGCTTTCTGCGAAACGAACCCATTTGTAATGTTGAAGAAAATGCATTTATGTGACTTGGGCAGAATGAGTTGTGTGGCTTACAGAAAAATGACAAATGGGTTCGTTTTTTCGGGCGGAAAGGAAGAACCGGGGGAACGCGGCGACAGAGCGCCGCGACTACAAAGGAGACGGACGGCAAGGGATGAGAACGACCTGCGGTTGCCGCGACAACTACATCGCGGCGTCTCGTCGGACTCGGCTCACAGAAGCGCAGCTACAACGGGCCGGCAGAGGGCAGTACGGCGAGGATTCAGCACCGAAGGCTTGGGTTGACCTGATGAAGGGGTTCTTGTACAAATGCGGCGGGGAAGTGGGGCGTTGCCGCAAGCGATGAGGTTTTGCTGCAGACGAGGGCGGCATTGCCGCGACGACGGCGGCGTCTCGTCGGACTCGGCTTCGCAGACTCAGCTGCTACCATTCACTCAATATGACGGTCAAGATTCATCCTACTGCAATTGTCGATTCTCATGCTGAGATTGGTGGCGGCTGCGAAGTCGGGCCGTATTGTGTCGTTGGGGCGAATGTGAAACTGGGGGAGGGGTGCCGGCTGCATTCGCATGTGGTGATGGACGGGTTGACGACGATTGGGGCACGGTGCGAGTTTTTTCCGTTTGCGAGCATCGGGTTGAAGACGCAGGACCTGAAATATAGTGGGGGCAAGTGCTACCTGGAAATTGGGTCGGACAACGTCTTTCGGGAGCATGTGACGGTACATACGGCGACGGGGGACGGGCTCTATACGCGGATCGGGTCGCACAACAACTTTTTGGCTTATTCACATGTTGCGCACGACTGCATTGTCGGCAACCATGTCATTTTCAGCAACAACGGCACTCTGGCGGGACATGTTGTGGTGGAAGACTTTGCGATAGTTGGCGGGCTGGCGGCGATTCATCAGTTTTGCAGGATTGGCACCATGTCGATTATTGGCGGTTGCGCGAAAGTGGTACAGGATGTGCCTCCGTATATGATGGCCGATGGCAACCCGGCGGAGACGCGGGGGGTCAACAAGGTGGGCATGGAACGCAACGGGGTGCCCGAGGAGGCCCAGCGGAGCCTGCGGGAGGCCTTTAAGATATTATGTCGAGCGGGGTTGACAGTGAGCAATGCTTTGGATAAGATACAGTCAGAGCTTCCGCCCAGCCATGAGCTGGAACATTTCATCGACTTCTGTCGCAAGTCTGAACGCGGAATAGCCCGATAGGTACTGAAGCAACACCCATTCATGGCGAAGTTGAGTCGTAAGCCGATTCACGATCTGGAGCGCATTATTGAGTTCGATCTGGTGCGCGCGACGGAGGCTGCTGCGTTGAATGCCTCGCAGTGGATGGGGAAGGGCGACAAGAACGCGGCGGACCAGGCGGCGTGCGATGCGATACGCGGGATGTTTGACCTGATCCCGTGTTGTGGCGAAGTGGTCATCGGCGAGGGCATCAAGGATGATGCGCCGGGGATTTTTCTCGGCGAGCACCTTGGGACGTGGGAGCCGGGGGTCGTGCCGTTGGACATTGCGGTGGATCCCGTGGACGGCACCACGAACATCTCGAAGGGTTTGCCGAATGTGATTTCGGTACTAGCGGCCGGCAGCGCGTACGATGGTTTGGGCAAGTCGCTGAAGAATCTGCCCAGTTTCTATTGCGAGAAACTGGCGTACGGGCCGCGGGTGCGGAGCTACATGCTCAAGACGGGAGTCGAGCGGGTGAAGCTGGAAGCGCCGATCGAGGAGAATGTGCTCCTCGTCGCGAAGATCCTGAATACGGCCGTGCATGAGTTGACCATTACGATGCTCGACCGACCACGGCATGAGGAGTTGGTCAAGCGCATCCGCAAAGTCGGGGCGCGGTTGCGGATGATTGGCGATGGGGACGTGGCCGGCGCGATCGCCCCGAGTTTGCCCGATAGCGGCACGGATTTGTACGTGGGCGTCGGCGGGTCGCCCGAAGCGGTGTTGGCGGCCACGGCGTTGCGCTGTCTCGGTGGCGACATACAGGTGAGGATGTGGCCGCGCGACGAGGCCGAGCGGAAGCAGTTGATTAAAGCCGGATTGGAAGAGGAACTGAACAAAGTGTACTACGCCGAGGACCTAGCGCGAGGGGATGGCATCATGTTTTGCGCCACGGGCATCAGTGACAGCCCGTTGCTGCCGGGCGTGCGCTTCATCGGCCACACCGCCGTCACTCATTCGATCCTGATGCGCGCCAATACGCGCACGGTCCGCCACATCAAAGCGATACACGATCTGACAAAGAAAACCATACGCCTGCGCTCCACGCGGGCAGAGCAACCACTGTGAACGAAACAGAACAGCCGCAAACACAACCACAGCCTCCACCGCAACAACCAACCGACGGCCAGATCCGGGGCGTCCTTGAAGTCGGGGAGAAAGGGTTCGGATTCCTCCGCAACCCGGCTCGCAACTTCCAGATCAGCCCGAACGACATTTATGTGTCGCCGGATATCATTCGCAAGTTCAAATTGCGACCGGGTCTCGAAATCGACGGCCGCGCCGTGCCGCCCAAGAAGGGCAGTCCGCAACTGGCCGAGATTTTCAAGATCAACGGCCAGCCGCCCGAAAAGTGGGCGAGCCTGAAGAAATTTGACGAGCTCACCAGCGTTAACCCGAACGAGCGTTTCAACCTGGAGACTGTCGGGGATCGTTATACCACCCGCATCTTCGATCTCATCGCGCCCCTCGGCAAAGGGACACGCGGCCTGATCGTCGCCGCGCCACGCACCGGCAAGACGACGCTGTTGCACCATATCGCCGACGCGGTGATCACCAACCATCCCGAGGTTCACACGATGGTGTTGTTGGTGGACGAGCGTCCGGAAGAGACGACTGACTTCCGCCGTTCTGTCAAAGGCGGCGAA